>JAJTHJ010000020.1 GCA_021298875.1 Burkholderiales bacterium
CGCGGGAAAGCGGCGCGCCACGGTCGCAGCAGCGCCGCTGTCGCGCTGGACTCGCAGGTGCTCTTGCTCGGTGTTGAGCAGCCACTCCAGGTTACGCAAGACGTCGCGCTTGACGTCCTGCCAGCTGCTGAAGCCGTTGCGTGCGCGACCGTTGTCGGTTACGGCCGCCCAGCGTTCCAGCAAACAGGGCAAGAAGATCGTCATCGGCTGCAACGACCGCAGGCGGCGCTTGCGCTCGTCACGGTGCGGCGACGGTCAGTTCGCGCACGTCCAACAGCGCGTATTCGTCGACGTCGGTCAGCAGCATCTTCTGGCCAACGCCGACGAAGAACCGCTCGTTCAGCGGCTGCCAGTCGGTACGCGCGGCGACGGCCTGCGCTTCGCTCTGCGGCGCCGGATAGCGGACCGGCAGGAACACCTCGATGCCGCCGGTGCCGGTCGCATCGAGCATTGCACGCTGCCAGAGGCGGTCGCGCAGTTCCGTAGGGGGCTGGGTGGTCAGGTTGCGAACCGCCTGCCACGGCACCCAGACGTACTCGCCCTGCGCCACGACCTCAAGCACCGGCATGACGCGGGCGTCGCCGTCGCAAATCCAGGTGAAGGTCTGCCCGTTGATCGACCCCGGCACTTCGGGCACCGCCTCGGCCACTTCATCAAGCAACGTCGACGCCGCTGCGACCTGCCCCTGCGCCACGTGACCCACGGCAGCCACCAGCGCCCCAAACCACGCGGGCGGCGGGCCGAAACAGGTCGGCGAGCGCATTCCGGCAAACACCTCGGCGCGCTGCAGTTCGGAGTCGATCAGACCATGGCAGGCCTGTACTTCGATGGCCCAGGAGGAATCCAGCCCGAGCATGACATCGAGCTGCTTGCGCGCACGATCGAACTCGCCGCGACAGGCGAACACCTGCCACAACAAGCTGCGGGCGAGAAAGTCGTTCGGCGCCACCTGCACGCGAGCCTTGGCGTCGTCGAAAAGACGATCCAGCGAAATCTGGGTCATGGCACCTCCTCGGGCGCTCTGCGTGCCCTTCCCCGGCACGATCGCCGGGAACACGGGCGGCGCCGCGCCTGCGCGCCGCCCGTCCGTCGGTCCGACTTAGACCTTGACGTTCTTCTGCACGTCGAAGCCAGCCTTGACCGCGCCGCCCTTCTTCGCGCCCTTGTTGTCCTGCTCTTGGTACTCGACCTCGAACTTGGCAAACGCCAGCGTCACCGATTCCATCGGCGTGTCAGAACCGGTTCCTGAGGGGCTGACGCTGGACACGATGACGTCGGTGAGCGTGAGCTTGAAAAAATCCACTGCGCTGTCGCCGCCCGCTTTGCGGCAGACGAGCACGGCATCCTTGATGTGCTTGCCCGTGCAGCAGGCCTCCATCAACTTGGGCGAGGCGCGATCGACGTAATGGGTGAAGGACAGATCCTGCATGTTGACCTTGCCCGAGCCGCCACCAGCGCTGGCTTTGAAGCTGGTGGTCTGGGACATTCCCCAGCCGAAGCTCTCGAGTTGGATCTGCTTTTCGAACCCTTTGACTTCGGACATGCCTTCGATACCGTCGATCTTGATATGGATGTCAACTGCCATGGTCTTCTCCTAGAAGGAAAGGTGCTGCATGGAAAAACGTCACTTCGCACGCTGGGACGGCAATTCGGCGACGAGTCGAAGCGACACGGAGAGGCCTTCCAACTGGTAGTGCGGCCTCAAGAAAAACTGCGCGCTGTAATACCCGGGGTTCTCTTTGTTTTCGCGGACGACCACCTCGGCGCCGGCAAGCGGCTTTTGCGCCTTGACGGTATCGCTCGACCCTTCGGGGTCGCCGTCGACATAATTGAGAACCCAGTTATGCAAGAAGGCCTGCATCGATGAAGCACTGCTGAAACCGCCGACCTTGTCGCGCACCATCACTTTGAGGTAGTGCGCGAACCGGCAGGTCGCAAAGATATAGGGCAAGCGCGCGCCCAGGTTTGCGTTGGCCGTGGCACCGGCGTCTTCGAACGCCGGGGGCTGGTGCAGCGTCTGCGCGCCAATAAAGGCGGCTTGGTCGGAGTTCTTGCGATGCACCAGCGGCATCAGGCCGTTTTTCGCCAGCTCGGCCTCGCGCCGGTCGCTGATCGATATCTCCGTCGGGCACTTCATGTCCACACCACCGTCGTCCGTCTTGAAGGTGTGCGTTGGCAGGCCCTCGACCGCACCGCCCGACTCGACGCCACGGATTGCCGTACACCAGCCATACAGCTTGAAGGCTCGAGTAATGTTGGCCGCCATCGCATAGGCCGAGTTGGCCCAAGTGTACTTGCTGTGATCGCCACCGCCTGCGTCCTCCTCGTAGACCAAACCCTCCACCGGGTTGGTGTTGGCGCCGTACGGCAGCCGAGACAGAAATCGCGGCATCGCCAAGCTGACGTAGCGCGAATCCTCGGACGCACGGAAGGAGCGCCATGCCGCATACTCCGGGGTCTGAAAGATCTTGGTCAGGTCGCGCGGATTGGCCAGTTCCTGCCAGGACTCCATCTGGAATAGCGTAGGTTTGGGCGACGAGATGAAGGGCGCATGCGAGGCCGCAGCGATTTGCGCCACCCCTTGCAGCACGGCGATGTCAGGCGGGCTGTGATCGAACTCGTAGTCGCCGACGAGACAACCGAACGGCTCGCCACCGAGCGTTCCGAACTGCGCCTCGTAAATCTGCTTGAACAGAGGGCTCTGATCCCAAGCCGTGCCCTTGAACTTGCGAAAGTTACTGGCTAACTCGGTCTTGCTGACGTTCATCACCCTGATCTTGAGGGTTTCGTCCGTCTCCGTGTTGTCGACCAGGTACTTTAGGCCACGCCAAGCGCCCTCGAGCCTTTGAAAGTCGGGGTGATGGATGATGCTGTCCATCTGCGAGGCGACTTTCTTGTCGATGGCGGCGATGATCGCTTCGATCGACTGGACCACGTCCTCGCCGATCAACTGGGTGTCCGCCAACGCTTGCTGCGCCAAGGTCTGGACGGCGGCCTCGACCGCCTTGCTTGCCTCGTCGGTGCGCGGCTTGAACTCCTTTTGCAGCAGGCTGGACAGATCGCCCAATTCCTGCACTTGAACGTCGTTAAGGTTCGATCTTGCTTGTTCGGTTGCCACGTCAATTCTCCTCAGTCGATGTACGAATAGTCTCCTCGCCGAACTACTCGGTGGTCTTCGGCACCTGCGAGATCGACTTCAGCAGATCGGGGTCCTTCAATACCTTGGCCAGCAACTCTTCGGCGCCGGACTTCCCGTCCATGTAAGTCAGCAGCGATGCCAGCTGGGTGCGCGCCTCCATCAGCTTCTTCAGGGCGTCGACCTTGCTCGCGACCACCGCCGGCGAGAAGTCGTTCATGCTTTCGAACGATACGTCGACCTGGATGTTGCCCTCTCCCGTAATCGCATTGGGGACTTGGAAGACCACGCGCGGCTTGAGCGCGCTCATCCGGCCGTCGAAGTTGTCGACATCGACCTCCATGAAGGCCCGCTCGGCGATTCCCTTCTTCGCTTCGTCGGTCTCGCTCTTGCCGGCGAGGTCGGACATAACCCCCATCACGAAGGGCAGTTGCACCTTTTTCATCGCGCCGTTGGTTTCCAGGTCGTACTCGATCTGGACGCGCGGCGCGCGGTTTCTCGCGATGAATTTTTGGCTCTTACTCATGAGACGGGCTCCTTGATGAAGAACGACAATGGGGCGTCACTGGTCCTGTCGCCCGGCAAGCCGGTCGATTTCGCCGACCGCGTTGGGCGCCAGATCTTTGACGATGTCGTAAAAACTCAATCCAAGCAAGCGCTCCGCGCGCCGCAACAGCAGCGGCGCCGGATGGCTCGGCTCGCTACGCTCGAGGAATGCGCACACCTGTTGAATCATGCGGCGCGCGTCCTCACGCGTGTTCAGTGGCCCGAGCCCCGACACCCGGCCACCGTCGGCCTCGACAGCGCCAGCATCGGCCGGCGCTTCGCCACTGGGACCAAAACCGAGCAACCGCGACGCCGCGCGTTCCAACAACTGCCGCACCCGGGGCTCGCCGGAACGCCCGAACGACAACGCGCCGGGCGCGAAGCGGTCGAGTACGGCGTCGATCGCCACGCACGCCTCGCGCAAGCGGGCATGGGCACTTTCGACCGCTGCGGCACCGGCTGCCTGCATCGACTCAGCGAGCGCGCCTTCGTCGATCCCGTCTGCTGGCTCACCCAAAGAACCCAAAGTAATGCGGCCCGCCCGTCCGCCATCAAGTACGACCTGAGGCCGCAACAACGCAAGGCAGCCGTCGCCTGCCGTCAGCTCGACGACGACGCCGCCTCGCTCCGACACGTCTTCCGGGTCGGCCGGATCCGGCAGCGGAAAGACGCCTTCCGGGAAGCGCTCCAAGAGGCCAGCAATAAGCCGCATCCCGTCCGCAAGCCCCGTCACGCCGTCGCGGGCCAGAAGACCAATCGCCGCACACTGCGCGATGCGCAGGTCCTTGCTGGCGGTCCGAATCATTTGCTCCGACCGGCGCAATATCTCGTCTATCGCCGAAGAGCGATTAACGGATTTGCCTGCACCAAGTACGCCGCGCAGATTCGCCTCGCGCTCGGCGAGCAGCCGCTTACGCTCCTGCTGCTCCAGCTCGGCGTGCCGCCTTTCGTCTTCAGAGGCGTCATCCGGTACATCGACGGCACCGCTGGCAGCACGCGCCGATTCGACTAGGTAGTCCACCAGCATCGACAGGACCATGAACTCCTGCGTATCAACTAGGTCCGCCCCGGTGGGCGACGCGGCCGAAATCGGTTCCAACCAGCTGTCGAAGTCCATGAGCGGATTGTCTCCTCAACATAAGCCAAAGAGCGAAACACGCCTGATCGAGGACGCAGGTATCGCGCAAGGAAAGCACGCCAAGCAATGCCAGAGGCCTGCGCCGCCAAGAATTGCAGCGTCGCGCCGCGAGACTGCGCGCGCATGATTGGGGAGACGGGTCATTCGGTTCCTTTGGCTAGGCAAGCGCCTGGGGCGAGCGTGGGGGCGGACGCGTCGGATCGTCGTCGGGCGCCGCGCCGGCCGGTGCTGCAAGAGTCGTCCAGCCGCGCGCAGTCCATTCGCCATCAAACCATGCCGCCAGTTCCCGCGCCGCGAGAACGCGGCGGGCTGCGAAATACCCTTCGCACCTGCCAGCGACATCCAGCCGCTCGCCGAGCAGTACGGCAGAAGTTCGCAGCATTGCACATAACGCACGCACCGACGACGCCAGATCCCCCCCGGGCGCAGGCATCCAAAGCAACGCGGCAGACGGGTCCAAGCGTGGAAGCGTATCGTCGCCACCGACGACCTGCGCGTCGTATCCACGAGAGAATCGATCGGCGCGGTCGATACCTTCCAGCGCGTCGACCAAGTCGTCGGCGCTGAGCACCCGGTCGAGTGCCCTAAGCGCCAGACCATGGAGTACGGTAACCGCCGACGCCGGTAACCAGCCAAAATCGGCCGCCGCGCCCGTCGTCTCGAACCCGACGCACAGCGCGAACTCGCGCCCGACGCGATCCGCAGAGGGAACCATGACGCCGGCAAAGCCCGAGGCCGCCAGTGCGCCCGGGCGCACGGCCAAGGCGAGCGCGGGAGCCTGGGGCATGACGTCAGTCAGGCTCTTGCCTTCTGTTGCAAACGCGCCAAGGCCGCTGCGCACGAGCAAATCAAGCCCGTCGCGCAGGCCCGGCGACCAACCGCGGCCGACGAAGTCGCCTGCACTGGGGATCTTGCCGTAGAAGCCGGGGGTCATCTCGATCTCAGGGCATGGAAGGGCATGCGAAAGTCTCAAGCTCGCGCAGCCGAAACGGGTTGAACGCCGCACTGCCCACCCGCAGATCCAAGGTGGCCCTCCCTGCCGATGCTGCATAGGTCAAGCGCATCCGGTCGCCGGTGACGCCGGGATCCGCGGTTCCCTTATCGACAACACGGAATAGCGCCCAGGCCCCATCTGCCGCAACGAGCGGCTGCCCATTGAGAAGAATCCGCGTGCTCCCTTTGGCCGGCCAGACGAGACGTACGACGCCGCTTCCAGGACGTAACTTCGTCTGCGCGCCGTCGTGATCCACGGTGACCTCTCCATCGGCGGCGGCGACGATGAGATCGGCCGCAAAGCCCAAGCCACCGCCCGCGAAGAACGCAGTCCGAATCACATCGGCGTTCTGAAACTGCCGCAGCGTGCTTGCCGGCACAGGGGCCTTTGTGGCCTCGGTGGACTTGAAACGCCAGACGGCACCAGACCGGTCCACCACTGGCGCCAAGGTGCCGGAGAAGAAAGCGTCGAGGTCGCCGCCCGGCTTGAACACGAGTTCGAAGTCGCGAATACCCGCGTCCTGGCCAGAACTCCGAACGAACGGATAGCGTCCGGGAATAGAGCGCGCGCAGTTCGCTGCGGCGCCGCCAACGCCAGCTTTCGCCTCACGCTGCAACCCGCCAGAGGCCTCTGCCTCTGCAAAGCCAACGAGCTGCTTCAGCATGCCGGCGACGGGCTGAGGAAAGCGGTCGGCCTGCGCCTTGGCCTTGACGATTCCGGCGGGCACCTCCTTTAAGCCTACGCCGGACGCCGCACGCTGCTGCATCGCAACCAGGTCGGCGGCAACCTCGTTCAGCGTCAACGCCACGACTTCGTATTCGCCCGACTTGCCGTCGCCGGCGAGACGACGAAGCGCCGCGAAGTGCTCATCGAGCTGCAACTCGCGCACCCGATCCGGCGCCATCGCCCCGCTGCCAACAACGGCCTCTACCGCCTTGGCGCCAAACAACCCCGACGTGGCAGAACTCACCGCGGCCGCGGCCTTGGCCTTGGCCGCGTGCGCCGCCTCCTTGCCTGCCGCCTCCGTGGCCGCCGAGGCCACGGCAGCCCCGGCACCGAGTTGCGTTTGCTCGTTGACCGCGACGATCAGCCGCTTCAACGGCGAGTCGGGCTGCGCCAAAGCCTGGGCGAAGGCGAGCGCCTCCCTCGAATCGGATACCTTGCGCAAGCGGATGTCGGCGAGCACCCCATCCCAATGGGCGGTGAAGTCGGCGAAATAACGCCGAAGCACTTCGCTGGTCAGCTGATTCGGATCGGTCCGTCCGACCCCGGACGCCCGTTCGCCGAGCACCCAGGCTTCCTCAGCGGACAGGCTGTCCACGGTCGCTCGGATCTTGTCCTTGACAAGGTTACGATAACCCTCGCGCGTGAATAAGTAGGGCTCGGGCGCCGCCAAAGATGCACCGGAAGCACGAACGAAAAGCGCCACTCCAGAGGCACCTACGGCTTCGCTGAGTCGCCAAGCTGCACCTTGGCCGCCGCCGCTCAATCGAAGCAGCGCGTAGGCGCGGTCGGCCAAGGAGGCGCTCGCCACGCGCATCCGCGCGTTAGCGACCAGCGCGTCGTTGCGTTCATGCACCCGCTCAAGTTGCAGATCTCCGGCTGCGATGAGCGTGTCCAGATGTGCCAGCCCAGCGTCGACGACCGAACGTGGAAACGCGCTGGCCCACAGCTCCGCCACCGCTCCTCGCAACCAGGCGGGATCGAGGCGACGACCGTCGTAGAGCATCAGGTAGGCCTTGAGTGCGGCGTACACCGCTTCCGGCGACGCCGACGGCGCCGCCATCACCGCTTCCAGCTGCAGTGCCAAGCGCGGCAGCAGCGTGCGCTGGACGGCCAGCCTATAGCGCTCGCCAATCCGCTCATTGAGGGAAGTGCCTTGATAAAGACCCCAGCGCCAGCTCAGGGGAGGCTCGTCAATGGGGGCGAAGAAACGCTCCGGCAGCGCATGCAAGCGGTCCAGGGGTTCGATCACCGTGGGTAGGTCCCCGACTTGCGGCGGTCCGATCGTCGTCAGCGCCGCCCGGGTTTCCATCACCGCGGGTGCCAGCGCCGCCAAGCCGCCCGAATTGGCGCGGTAGCTCAGCGCCCAGAGTACCGCGAGCGAGACCGAGAGCACACTGCACACCGCGAGCAACGACCAATTCAGCCTCCTAAGAAGGGTCTCCCGCTTCTCGTTGAACCCGGCAAGATTGGCCTCGCGAAACACGACATCCGTCATCAGACGCGCCAGGAAGAAGCTCTTGGCCGCACCGGCCGGTCCCCCAACGCGCACGCGCCCGCCGCCGAGGCTGAGAGAGCGCGAGAGCGCCCCCAAAAGACGATCGATCGGCGCCCCTTGCTGCGTACCGCTGGTAAAGTAAACGCCGCGCACCAGGGTCTTGCCGGCGAAGCGGGAGTCCTTAAACGCCGCATCGAGAAACTCTGCGATCAGCGGTCCGACCGCCGCGAACTGCAATGGAAAGGCATAGATTGCGGCGCGGCGATCGAGATCGCGCTCTTCCTGCAAGCGGGGCAGCAGAAGAGCGTTGAGCCGAGCGAGCAGCACGCCGAAGCGCTTCTCGAAGCCCGCGCGTGCGTCCTCCCCCTGCCGCGTCTTCAGATCCACATCCAGCGTCGCCCCCCAAACCTGCGCACGCTGCTCGGCGTCGAAAGCGGCAAAGAACTCAGTAAAGCCGGCAATCAGGTCGGTTTTCGTCACCAAGATGTATACGGGCAACTCCAGACCGAGTTGCGCCTGCAACTCGTCGATACGCGCCCGTACCGTCTTGGCGTAACGCTCGCGTTCAGCCGGATCGAAGCTGAGCAGATCGCCAATGCTCAAGGTGGCCAGCACGCCGTTGAGCGGCTGACGCGGCCGGAATCGCTTGAGCAAACCGAGGAAAGTCTGCCAAGCCGACGCGTCGACCTTGACGTTGCTGTCCTGCGTCGTATACCGACCGGCCGTATCGATCAGCGCCGCCTCGTCGGTGAACCACCAGTCGCAGTTACGCGTGCCGCCGATCCCCCCCAGCGCAACGCCGCTGCCGTCGCCCCCGGCGAGCGGAAAGCGCAAGCCGGCGTTGAGCAGCGCCGTCGTCTTACCCGAACCCGGTGCGCCAATGAACATGTACCACGGCAGCTGGTACAGCAGCTTTCCACCCGACTTGCCGCCCAGACGCGCCGAGCGAAGCGTGGCCATCGCCGGCACGAACCGGCTGCGCAATTGCTCGGCTTCCTGACGCGATAGGCTTCCGTCCTGGCTGTCGGCCGCCAAGGCCTGCAACATCTTGGCATTACGCCGACGCTCGAGCAGGATACGCGCCGCCTCCCAGCCGATCCAGATCGCCACCACGAGCGCGATCAGCAGGATGCGCGCCGTGGCGCCCTCCAGCGGGCGAGTCGAGCCCCACCCGATCAACGGGCCGGCAAACCACAGCACGGCGGCAATCGCCAAGACCACGAGCGCGCCGATGGCACATCGCTTGAACGGAAGACTCTTCACGATCGCCCTCCTCAGTTCGGCTGCGCCGCACGCAGGACGATCTCGACGCGACGATTCATCGCGCGCCCTTCGGCAATGGCATTCGGCGCAACCGGCTCGGTGTCGCCGCGACCTTCGGCCGAAACTCGGCCCGGATCGCGCATTCTTTCGCGCAAGATCGCTGCAACATTGTTGGCACGCGCCGCCGACAACTCCCAGTTGGACGGAAAACGCAAGGTGCGCGTCGGTACATCGTCCGTGTGTCCGGTCACCAACACCTTGCCATCTACGCCGTCGAGCGCTTTGGCGATCTTCTCCAGGAGCGGCAACGCGCTCGCCGCGGGCGTCGCGCTGCCCGACTCAAACAGCCTCTCGCCAGTGATCGTGACCACCGACTCCAGCTGCAGATCGCGCACGTCGACCTGACCCGCGTCGCGCTCTGGCGCGAGCAACTGCGCCAGCCTCGGTTTGGCCGCCGGCGCAAGCGCCACCGCCGTCGGCGGTGGTGGTTTGACCGTCAGCGTCTCAAGCTGCATGTCGCCGACTCTGCCCGACAACGAGAGCAGCGCCCATGCATAGATTGCCAAACCACCCAGCAGGAGCGCCGCGGCGATGGCACCGACAAGCCCGAAACCAGAGAAGCGGCGGGCATCGACACGCACTCCCTCGGCATCGGCCGCAAGCCGTCGATCAGGTTCGCCGCGCGCTTGGCGGATGATCTGAAAGACCTTCTCGCGCAGCTCGCCGAGCGCCTGCCGCCCACCAGCATCGCCCATGCGGAACCGCCCCATGAAGCCGAGCGACAGACAGACGTAGAAAAGCTCGATCAATTGCGGGTAGCGAGCCGGCGTTTCGGCAAGTTTGTTCAGCACCTGGAAAAACTTCTCTCCGCCCCAGTTCTCGCCGTGGAAGTTGATCAAGAGGCTCTGCTGCGCCCAGTTGGCCGTGCCTCCCCAAGGCGTTGCCTGAATCGCCTCGTCCATGACGGTGCACAGCGCGTAACGTGCGATCTGGCGCTGGTCGTCCGGCACGCCCGAGCGCGCGCAGGCGGCATCGAATTCACGCACCTCGTCAATCATCCTCTGGCGCAGCAACGCGACATCCGCCGGCGGGTTGGCCGTGCGCAGGCCTGGAATCAGATTCAACAGCGGATTTGCCGCCGCCAGGATCGGGTTGAGTGCGGCTAGTGCGCCGACCTGCCGCGGGTCCAGCGCGCTGTGCGCCGAAAAGGCCCGCGCCACGGGTGACGGCGTGGCACGGCCCGCTACCCGTGTCTTGTCGAAGTCCTCTCCAGCGTCGTCGATCATGCGCCACAGTCCCACACGGCTTTACGTTCGGATCGCCCACATTTGCAACTCGAGGTTCGGCGGGTCACCGGCAACATACAGCGCCATGCTGCGGGCAATCTCGAGTGCCGGCCAGTACTCACTAGTGGTGTCCAGCTTGAAATAGCAGTAATTGGCAAGGAACGGAAGCTGCCGTGGTGCGACCGCCAGCGGCTCGATCCGGATGCCCGGCACCTGACTCATGACCATCTCGCGGATCTTGTCGGGCGGCCCGATGCGCGTCATCGTCGGCAGGCGCGCGCGCAAGACCTCGGTTGGCATATTCGCCGCTGCGGCAAGCACAAAGTACGCGGACTTGAAAAGGTGCGGGTCCGGGATGTCGGCCCGATACAATCCCTTGGTCATGTCGCGCACGGGGATCGGCACGACTCGCTGATCGACCACCGCCACCATCGCGCGCCGTATCTCCTCTACCACCGGTGCGAAACAGTCGTTCAGATTCGTGTGGGAGTAAGCGAGAAAGCCAGGAGGCCGGCGCGACTCGCGTCCATAGGTCGCGCACTCTCCGGCCAAACGCAGCAACTCCGTGTACAAACCGAGCGGATGCACAGGGGCCGACTCGCGCAGTCGCGCGAGCACCGGCTCGTAGCGGTTACACGCCAGCAGCAAGAGAAAGTCGACGAAGTCAGCAACCCCTTTGCTGCCCGGGGCGCCGATGCGGGCCGCCAGCTCGTCCCCGCGTTGCTTGACCAGGCCGTGCAGTTCCTCGACCCAGGAGCGCAGCCGCGCGCTAACGCCGTAGTGCAACACCGGCGGGATAAACGTCGGGTCGAGCTCAAGCCGCCCGTCGGCACGACGCTCGACAACCCGAGCCACGGCGAGCGCTGTGAGGCTGCCGTCGAGTGAGGTTTCGAGTCCAACGGCGAGCCGAAGCGCGCCCACCTTCAGTTCCGCCTCGGAGTCGATACCAAGCACGCAGTCGGCCACTTGTGCGTCGACGGCAACGAATCGGGTACGCCGCCCGCCCTCCCCCGGCGCATCGAGCGACACCGACTTCACGCCGCTGCGCTGCAGTGCTGCCGACAGGTAGACCGTCGCATTGCGGGCGTTTTCCGGAACGTCGAAGACGTCCACCACCGCCGCCTCCGAAGGCACCTCGAACGGCGTGCCGTCCTGAAACACTCCACTCGCGGCAGCGATGCGAATCTTGCCCTGCAGCAGCAATGCCGAGTCGAGATCCAGTCGCGCGAAACCGTAGCCCGCCTCCAGCAGCGGGCGCAACCGCGCGTCGAGCAACGCTTCGAGGAAGCGCTCCTGCTGCTGCAGGTGATGCGGGCGGAGAAACAGCCCCTCGGACCACACCACACGCGCAGCGTCGAGACTCATAAGCTATCTCTATGCAATGTCGTATACGAATTCGCGCTCGGCCACATCGACATGGATGCGATCAACCTTCTTCTGATCGATCATCCGCTCGAGGAGCGTCGCGCTGACCCGGGGCAGAATGGTGTTGGTGAGGATCGCGTCGATCATGCGTCCGCCGCTCTCGACTTCGGTGCAGCGCGAGGCGATCAAATCCACCACGGTATCCGAGTAAGAAAACTCAGCATCGTGGTTGAGCCGCACCCGCTTACTGATCCGGCCAAGCTGCAAGCGGATAATTGCCCCCATCACCGCATCCGACAATGGATAGTATGGGATGGTGACCACCCGCCCCAGCAGTGCTGCCGGGAAAATCTTCAACAGCGGTTCGCGCAGCGCCTTGGCGATACCCTCCGGCTCCGGCGTCAGCTCGGGATCTGCGCACATCTGCATGATCGTCTCGGTGCCGACGTTGGAGGTGAGCAGGATCAATGTGTTCTTGAAGTCGATGTAGCGGCCCTCGCCGTCTTCCATCCAGCCCTTGTCGAACACTTGGAAGAAAATCTCGTGCACGTCGGGGTGCGCTTTTTCGACCTCGTCGAGCAGCACCACGCTGTACGGCTTGCGGCGAACCGACTCGGTGAGCACGCCGCCCTCGCCGTAGCCGACGTACCCGGGCGGCGCCCCCTTGAGCGAGGAGACCGTGTGCGCCTCCTGGAACTCGCTCATGTTGATGGTGATCAGATTCTGCTCCCCGCCGTACAGCGCGTCGGCGAGAGCAAGCGCGGTCTCGGTCTTGCCCACCCCCGAAGGCCCGCACAGCATGAACACGCCGATCGGCTTGTCCGGATTGTCGAGCTTGGCGCGCGAGGTCTGGATGCGCTTGGCGATCATCTGCAGGGCGTGCGACTGGCCGATCACACGTGCCGACAACGATTCGGCCAGGCTCAGCACGTTGCGCACTTCGTCTCCCACCATCTTGCCGAGCGGAATGCCGGTCCAGTCCTGCACGACCGCCGCCACCGCCATATCGTCCACCGTGGGCAGCACCAACGCAGTCTGGGCCTGCAATTCGCGCAGCTCGACCTGCAAACGAGTCAGTTCGGCAAGTTGCCCGGTGTCGGGGGCGGCGCCACCTAGCGACTTACGCATCTCGACCACCTTGGCCACCAGTTCCTTCTCGCGGTCCCAGCGGACCTGCAACTCGGCCAGTTCGGCAGCGAGCGCGGCGCTGCGCTCCTGCAGCGCCGCCAGCCGCTTGCCGTGCTCGGCGCCGAGTCGTGCCTCGCGTTCGAGAATCTCGCGCTCGGTGGCCAGTACCTGCAACTGGCGCTCGCGATCCTCGATCGCCGCCGGAGTCGCATGCTGACTGACTGCGACTCGGGCACAGGCGGTGTCGAGCAGACTCACTGCTTTGTCCGGCAGTTGGCGTGCCGGGATGTACCGGTGTGACAAGCGTACCGCTGCGATCACCGCGCTGTCGAGAACATCGACCTTGTGATGCGCTTCGAGTACTGGGACGACACCGCGCAGCATGCGCACGCCGCGTTCCTCGTCCGGTTCGTCGACCTGGATCACCTGGAAGCGCCGCGTCAGCGCCGGATCCTTCTCGAAGTACTTCTTATACTCGGCCCAGGTCGTCGCCGCGATCGTCCGCAGTTTGCCGCGGGCCAACGCCGGCTTGAGCAGATTGGCCGCATCGCCCGTGCCGGCAGCGCCACCGGCGCCAATCAGTGTATGCGCCTCGTCGATGAACAAAATCGTCGGCGTCGCCGAAGCCTGCACCTCGTCGATCAACTGCCGTAGCCGGTTCTCGAACTCGCCCTTCATGCTCGCGCCAGCTTGCAACAGGCCGAGGTCCAGCGAGGCGATACGAACGTTGCGCAGAGCCGGCGGCACATCGCCCTTGACGATCCGCTGGGCAAACCCCTCCACAACCGCGGTCTTACCCACACCGGCCTCCCCGGTGAGAATAGGATTATTCTGGCGTCGGCGCATCAGGATGTCGATGATCTGACGAATCTCTTCGTCGCGGCCGAGCACCGGATCCATCTCGCCGTTGCGCGCGCGAGCCGTCAAATCCACCGCGTACTTGGCCAGCGCGCTGCCCTCTCCGCCGCCGCCTGCCATCGCCCCGCTTGCTTCACCCGGCGTGCCGGCGCCGGCCGAGGCCTCGGCCTCGCGCGCTTCGACGGACTCCCCCAGCAGGGTGTCCAATTCGTCGGTCAGGCGGTCGAGCTTGACCTTCTCGAACTCGCGCGACAAGGCGAAGAGCGCGTTACGCAGCGAAGTCGTCTTGATTGCGCCTACCAGCAAATGCGCGCTGCGGATGCGGTTCGCACCGAACAGCAACGACGAGTACACCCAAGCGCGCTCAACCACTTCGTCAATGTGCGAAGAAAGATCCGAAATAGAACTGGCGCCGCGCGGCAGCGCATCGAGCGATTTGGTGAGATCGGCCTGCAGCTTGGCCCGATCCAGCCCGAAGGAGCGGATCGCCTCGCTCACGTCGCTTTTGTCGACTTGCGTCAACTGGAACACCCAGTGCGCGAGCTCAACGTACGGATTGCCGCGCAACTTGCAGAAGACCGTCGCAGACTCAAGCGACTTGAATGGAGTCGCTCCCAGCTTGGCAAACAACTTGTGTCGACTGATGTCTGTCATAGATTTCCTCAGGCGCTCCGCCTGCGCCGTCCGGCGCTAACCAAATCGCAGTAGCCGCAGCGGTGCTCAACAGGTCAAGACAATTCAAAACCTTTCGAAGCACGAGGCGCGTGGTCACACGCCTCGCCGTGCTGTCCCCCAAAATCTTCCGGCCCCAACGCTCAGCCGGCTCGCCTGCCCTGCCTTACTTACTTTGGCGCGCTGTTCTTGCATGATGCGCCGATCCGCCCCTCAGCCTGTTCCGCGGAGCACTCAGCCTGCATCGCTCGAAGATCCTCATAGGTAACGGGCGCCTGTATTTCCTCGAAAGTGAGTTCATTACGCCGCAGCCGCGCTTCCACGGAGCCAATGCCGGCCGCGACCCGCTGCGCCTGCGCTTGGTCTCGCGCGACTGCCGGCAACACAAACGCCGAACCGCCCGCCTGCTCGGCAAACGCGATATTGATCCACAAAACGCCGTTGTACTCGAACGTTCGAGGGCTCCCGACTTGCAACAGCCCCTGAAATGCCCGTGCAACCGGGTTCGTCGCACCACTGGCGAGGTTCACGTCAATACTGCGGGTCGCTGAATCGACGACAAACGACCGGCTAGCCGCGCTAGGCGTCGTCACTGCGCTTGCACTCGTCACCGCCAGGCTCGATCCGGCAAAGCCGGTGTTCCTCAGCGCCAGTACACCGCCGCCAACGTCAACTTCCACGCTGCCGCGGCCACCCTGATTGGCGAGCGCCAAGCCGAAGCTACCCGTACTCGCGTAACTAATCGCAGCCCCACCACCGTCGAGCGACACTTCGCCGATCGAGTTGCGTTGCGTCAGCGCGATCGAGCCACCTCCGCTATTAGCCGTCAGGCTCGCGGCGCTCAGCGACCCACTTTGCGCAATGCCGCCGCCACTGCTTCCCGCCTCCAGCGCGCCGCGGACGCTGCCCCGGCCGAGGTTCAGATCCCCAGACGAGTTTGCCGTCAGGTCGTCCGTAGCCAGCGTGCCTAGCGTCAGCGCGTTGACATCTTTGATCTGCGTTGTGCCGCCGGTCAGGTTCACCGCACCGCGAAAATCGTTGCCGTCGCTTGCGAGCGCGATCATGCCGGCGCCAGCATTGACGTTGCTCGTACCGGTCACCTCGAGCGCGCCACTTTGCGTGACCGCGCCGTTGTTGCTGCTCACGGCCAGTATGCCTTCAACCTTGCCTTGACCCAGATTCAGCGATCCGCTTGAACTCGCCGTCAGTTCGCCAGTGGCCAGAGTGCCCAGCGTCAGCGCGTTGGCGTCCTTGATCTGCGTCGTGCCACCGGTCAGGCTCACTGCGCCTTGGAAGTCGTTGCCGTCGCTGGCAAGCGTGATGGTACCCGTGCCTGCATTGACGCTACTCACTCCCGCAACCAACAGCGCTCCGCCCTGCGTAAACGCCCCGTTGTTGCTCGCCGCCGTGAGCGCGCCGTCGACCTTGCCTTGACCCAGATCTAGGTTCCCCGTCGACTCCGCCGTCAGGTCGCCTGTGGTGAGCGGGCCGAGCGTCAGAGTGTTGACATCCTTGATCCGTGTCGTGCCACCGTTCAGAGTCACCTCGCCCTGGAAGTCGTTGCCGTCGCGAACAAGCGTGACGTCGCCCGTGCCCGCGTTAACCGTCGTCGCTCCCGTGACATCGAGCGCGCCACCCGTCTGGTTGATCGCGCTGTTCGTGCTCGTCAACCCCAGCGTCCCGCTCGCCGTCACGTTATGACCCAGCGTGATGCCGCCCGCGCCCGTCAGCGAGACGTTCGCCCCGCTCAGCGCCGCCGCCGTGGCCAGCGTGCCCGAGCTTTGCAGCGTCAGATTCGCCGTACCCGTATTGATCGCCGTGCCCGGCAACGTCAGCGTCCCACCGGTCGAGACCAGCGACACCGCTTTGTTCGCTCCGCTGCTCACGCCCGTCACCGTCAGGCCGCCCGTGCCGTCGGCAACGCTGATCGCGCCACCCGTCAGCGCCACG
>JAJTHJ010000350.1 GCA_021298875.1 Burkholderiales bacterium
ACTATGGAGTCCGACAGATTGTGCATCTGACGCAGTGACATATATGTTTCCCGAAACGCCGCTTCAAGGTGCTTCGCCTGCGCCTCCCGGGCCGCGCGCCGCTGTGTGCCGCGCGGCAATGGCGCCACCGGCGCGCCAAACCGCGTCCAGAGCCGCGCCCGTCGAAAGGGCAGCCACGGCGCTACGTGGTTGAGTTCGTGCGTTCCCAGCACCACCACCGGAATGATCGGTACCTGCGTAGCAAAGGAGATCGTACATACCCCTTGTTTCAGCCGTGCTCCGCGCAGGACCGAAAGTGCACCTTGCGCCACGCCACCTTCCGGAAACACGCCAACGACCTGACCATCATCCAGCAATCGCGCCGCGGTGCGCACCGCCGGCAGCGACCAGCCGAATCGATCCACGGGAAACGCGCCGCCGTTGTCGAGCAGGAATCGCGCCCAAGTCGGCTGATAGAACTCCTGCCGTGCCATCCACCGCACCTGCCGCCCAAGCTGCGTGGAGACGACGATGGGCTCCAAATGACTGATATGCGTGACGGCGAGAAGAGCCGGACCGCTCGCGGGAACGCCTTCGGCCCCGTGAACCTGCTGGCGGATGCACTGCACACGCACGAACTGGCAGGCTGTTCGACATGCAGAGTAGAAAACAGCGCCCATATCCGCGAGCAGAATAGGCACCATCCGCCCGTGCTTTGCTGGTATAGTGGGCGTAATGAGTTCGGGGCCGACGTCACTCCAGCTTCACGATGCGCCGGCGTCGCCGGTCGCTGTACACTCGCCTGAGAGCGAAGGCACGCCGCAGGGCCTGGCGCCGCTCTTCTGGCTCGCGCAGCGCTCGCCGCGCCTGGCCAGAAACCTCGCCGGTCCCGGCGCTTCTGCGGCGCTCGCCGTCTCCGCCGGTCTGCGCGCCCACACCGAGGCCAACGCACTCGGTCTTCTTGGAAGCGACACCGCGCCGCAGCGCATCCGCGCGTATCAGCATGGCGTCGTGCGCAGTTTCTTTGACTTTGTCGTCGATGTCGGCGACGCCTGTGGCCAGTCACCCGACCAGTTGAACGCCTGCATCGCCCAGACGCTTGGCGAGCGCGAGTACATCGACGCGCGCGTCCGCGGTCGCGGCGTGATCCTGCTGACCGCGCATATGGGTTCGTTCGAGGTTGGCCTGGCTCGCCTCGTGCGCATGGAGCCGCGCGTGCAGGTCGTCTACAAGCACGACGCCGTTGCGAGCTTTGAGCGCATGCGCCGCACACTGCGCGAACGCCTGGGCGTGCGCGAAGCCCCCATCGACCGCGGACTCGACACATGGATGAGCCTGCGCGACGCCCTTGTGCGGGGTGAAGCGATCGTCATGCAGGGCGATCGCGCCATGCCCGGACAGCCTTCGCAGCTCGTGCCTCTGCTGCATGGCTCAATCCGCGTACCCGTCGGCGCGTACAAGCTGGCGCGCCTCACGGGCAGCGTCGTCGTGCCGGTCTTCACGGTGCGCACCGCGCCGCGCCGGTTTCAGATCGAGCTGTATCCCGCCATTGACTGTACTGTGCCGCGATCCCGCGGCGCAACACTCGATCCCGCCGCCCTTGCCTACGCTCGCGTCCTGAGTGATGTGATCGCGCGGTACCCTGAGCAATGGTTGGTGCTTCGCAGGGCCTTTGAGAATGATCCGTCCGCCGGACTGGTTCCATCGGGTGCCACATGAACCAACTTTCACCCGCACACCATGAATATCCGCGAGTGGACGTAGCCGGGCATGTTGTCATCACCGGTGCCGGACTCATTACTTCCGCTGGCGCGACCCCAGCTGAGTGTTTCCGCTCCGTGCGAGACCACACCTGCGAGTTCCGCCCCATGTCCGCCATGGAAGCGTCACTTCCCGCCGGATCGGTTGGTTCGCAAGCGGTTGACATCGACACACGCTCCGACGCTCCGCGCGAGGCGGCGTATTTGCGTCAGGCGATCCGAGACGCTCTCACCGCCGCCGGACTTTCCCTCGCCGGAGATTGCCGCCGCCGCATGCTCATGCTTGGCACCACCCTGCATGGCATCCGCGCAGGTGGTCGCTTCTTGCGCAACGGAGATCCGGCGGAACTCGAGCACTTTCTCGCCAACGCCACCAACGCATGCGCAGCCGAAGGTATGGAGTTCGCGGGCGGCGTGATCACGACTTGCTCAGCGTGCTCATCGGGTCTGGGAGCGATCGCGCTGGCCACCACGTTGCTTCGCGGCGGCCACGCCGATGTGGTCGTCGCCGGTGGCTACGACCCCATCAGCGAGTACGCGTGGGCGGGCTTCAGTTCACTTCGCCTCGTGGCGCGTGGCGATCTGCGCCCCTTCGCGCGAGGTCGCGAGGGGATGAAGCTGGGCGAGGGGTATGCCGTGGTGGTGCTCGAGCGAGCGAATGACGCGATTGCGCGTTGCGCTCCGGTACGAGCGTACGTCGCGGGCTGGGGCGAGTCCGCCGATGCGCATCATCTCACGCAGCCGCTACCCACGGGCGACGGCGCAGCCCGCGCGATGCACGAGGCGATGCAACGCGCGGGCGTTGTGCCCGGCGAAATCGGCCTCGCCGTTGCGCACGCAACGGGAACGCCCGACAACGATGCTTCGGAGGCCGCCGCGCTCGCCACGGTGTTGGGCAACGCACGCGGCACGGTGCCCGTGGTGGGATTGAAGAGTCATCTCGGTCACACGTTGGGCGGCGCGGGCGCTGTCGAACTCGTGCTTGCCGCAGAGGCCATGCGTGAAGGTGTCGTGCTCACCTGCCGACAGGTCGGTGCTGACGCCGTCGAGTTTGAGGGACTCGGTGTCGCGACTGGTCCGTCACGCGCGGCAAGCATCAGTGCCACGCTCAACTCATCGCTCGGATTCGGCGGTGCGAACACGAGCGTGGTGCTGACCCCACAGCCCCCGCGTGCGTCGCGGCCATCACCTCCGTCGCGCGTTGTGTGCATCACGGGCATCGCAGCCCTGACCGCTGGTGGGTGGCCTTACGCGCGTGCCGCGGACACGCGCGAGCGAG
>JAJTHJ010000059.1 GCA_021298875.1 Burkholderiales bacterium
CCTGGAGCAAGGTGATGGAGCTGGATCGGTTCGATCTGGCGTAGGTCGCAAACACGAACGGCCGCGCAAGCGGCCGTTCGTTACAGTGGCGGAGAGAGTGGGATTCGAACCCACGATAGGCTATTCACCTATACACGCGTTCCAGGCGTGCGCCTTCAACCGCTCGGCCATCTCTCCCTGGGAGCGGCGAATAAACCTACTGCGCAGCCCGATCTCGGCCCTGCGATGCTCGCCGTACACATGTACGGCTGCGCTTCTCGCGCCGACCTCGGGCCGCTCGCTACGGTTTCTTCGCCACTCTCGGAACGAGCGCGATTATATGGGGCACCCTCGATTGAATGCCCGCGCATGTTGATCCTCGGCATCGAAACCTCCTGCGACGAAACGGGCGTGGCGCTGTATGACAGCGCCGCCGGGCTGCTGGCGCAGCGGCTGTACTCGCAGGTGCAAATGCATCGCGACTACGGCGGCGTGGTGCCGGAGCTCGCTTCGCGCGATCACATCCGGCGCGTGCTGCCGCTGCTCGATGAGACGCTGGCCGAAGCCGGTCGCGGGCGGGAGGCGATCGACGCCATTGCGGTTACGGTCGGGCCGGGGCTGGCCGGTGCGTTGCTGGTCGGTGCGGCGATCGGCCACGCGATCGGCTACGCGCTCGGCAAGCCGGTGGTCGGCGTACACCATCTGGAAGGGCATCTGCTGTCGCCGCTGCTGGCGCAACCAGCGCCGAGGTTTCCATTCGTGGCGCTGCTGGTTTCCGGCGGACACACGCAAATGCTGCGCGTGGGTGGCCTGGGCGACTACGCGCTGCTCGGCGAGACCGTGGACGACGCCGCCGGCGAAGCTTTCGACAAGACGGCGCAACTGCTGGGACTCGGCTACCCCGGCGGGCCGGCGGTGTCGCGGCTGGCGGAGTTCGGCAGCGCGGGCGCCTACGCGCTGCCGCGGCCGATGCTGCATTCGGGCGATCTCGCCTTCAGTTTCAGCGGGCTGAAGACTGCGGTGCTGACTGCCGTGCGCAAGATCGACTCCACCTGCGAGCAGGCGCGCGCCGATCTGGCGCGCGCCTTTGTCGATGCGGTGGTGGACGTGCTGGCCGCCAAGGCGCTGACCGCGCTTCAGCAGACGGGGATGACCACGCTGGTGGTCGCCGGCGGCGTCGGCGCCAACGCGCAGTTGCGTGCGCGCCTGCGGGCCGATGCGCAGGCGCGCGGGCACGAGGTGTTCTTTCCGCCGCTCGACCTGTGCACCGATAACGGCGCGATGATCGCGCTGGCCGGCTGGGCCAAGCTGCAACGCGGCGGTGCGAGCGCGGGCGGCGCCTTTGCCGTGCGCCCGCGCTGGCCGCTGGAGCAGGCCTGAGATGCAACTGAGGCTGGGCCAATGCACGTCGGTCGACGATGCGGATTGGCTTGCCTTGCGGTCGGCGCTCTGGCCGGACTGCCCGCAGGCGCAGCACCTCGACGAAATGCGGAGCTTCATCGCCGAGCCCGGCCGCTTTACCCAGTTAATCGCCGAGGACGCGGCGGGCAGAGCGGTCGGCTTGGCCGAGGTCTCGATCCGTCGCGACCACGTCGATGGCATGGAGCACAGCCCCGTGCCTTTTCTGGAAGGGCTGTACGTCGTGCCGGAAGCCCGTCGCGCCGGGGTCGCGGCGGCGCTGGTCGAAGCCGTCACCAGCTGGGCGCGCGCGCAGGGCTATGTCGAGTTGGCCTCGGACACGCAGATCCACAACACGCTGAGTCAGACGGTTCACGCGCGGCTTGGCTTCGAGGAGACCGAGCGCGTCGTGTACTACCGCAAGCCGCTACTGTGACCTGGAGCCTCTCGACTCATCGGGCCGACTTCTTGCCGATCTTGCTCTCGGTACCCGCGCGCAGCTTGGCGATGTTCTCCCGGTGCCGCCACAGGAGCAGCGCCGCCATCGCCGCCAGCGGCCAGACCACCGAATCGCCAAGGCCATAGGCAAGCGCGTAGACGAGCGGCGCGCTCACCGCCGCGGTGAGCGAGGCCAAGGACGAATAGCGGAACACTGCCGCCACCGCGAGCCACACCGCGCAAGCAGCCAACCCGATCCAGAAATTCAACGCGAGCAACACACCGAGGAAAGTGGCGACCCCTTTGCCGCCCTGGAAGCGGAAGAACACCGGGTATAGATGCCCGAGAAACGCCGCCGCACCGACGCAGGCAAAGGCAAACGGCCCCAGTCCAAAGCCCGGCCCAAAGTGCCGCGCCAACCACACCGCCACCGCGCCCTTGAGCGCATCGCCGAGCAGCGTGAGCAGCGCCGCGGCCTTGTTGCCGGTGCGCAGCACGTTGGTGGCGCCGGGGTTGGTGGAGCCGTAGCTGCGCGGGTCGGCCAGGCCCACCGCGCGGCCGACAACCACTGCAAAGGAGATCGACCCCAGCAGGTAGCCGGCGAGCACGGCGGTCCAAAGCGCGAGCGGTTCCATCGGCGAGTCTCAATCTTCGAGGGCGCACTGTACCGGCGTGGCCTTCAGCGCATCGGTCAGCACGGCGGGCGCGATGCCCACCAAATACCCGCGCCGACCGCCGTTGATGTAGATAAGCGGCAGCGCGAGCACGC
>JAJTHJ010000309.1 GCA_021298875.1 Burkholderiales bacterium
AGTTGGCGCACGTGCTCGTCGGCTTCGTTGACGAACGCGATGTACAGGGCGTGGCTCAGTTCGATCGGACCGATCCGCCGCAGTTCTCCGCTGGCCGTTACGGGCGCGGCGGCGGGCTCCAACATCGCCGGAGGCGGCGCAGCAGACGGCCGCGGCGCGTCCGGCGGGTTCGCCGCCGCCGGGCCGGCCAGCGGCGGGCAGGGGCCGCCGTCACGCACCTGCTGCGCGGCGGCAGCGAGGGCGGCGATGTTGACTTCGGCGGCGGGATCGGCGCCGATCTCGGTCAACCAGCGGCGCAGCAGCGCGCTCGCACCGCTGGCCAGCGCCAGCAGATCGTCGTTGGCGGCGCGTTCCTGCGCCAGCCAGAGATTGAAGGTCTGCTCCACCGCCCAGGCCGCCTCGCCGAACTGGGTAAGGCCGACCATGCGGCTCGAACCCTTGAGCGTATGGAAGCTGCGGCGGACGGCCACCAGCGTGGCGCGGTCGCCGGGGTCGGCGCGCAGCAGCGGCAGCTGCGCATCGATGCCGTCCACGATCTCGCCCGCCTCGCCGAGGAAGGTGCCGAGCAGTTCCCGGTCGAGTGCCGCCTGCGAACTGGGCAAGGGCGCCGACGGCGGCGGCGCGGCCGGTGCGGTACGCGCGGTGAGCACCTGTACCAGCGCTTGCGCGGTGGCAGCCTCGCCGTCGCGCTCGAACTGCGCGCACAGTGCGCTTGCCTGCGTGGCCAGTTCGCGCAAGGCACTGTCGTCGATCAGTTCGACTTCCAGGGTCAACCGCGCCAGCGCTGCCGTCAAGTCGTCCAAGGCGGCAGCATCGTCGGGCGCCTCGGCCAGCCGGCGGGCGGCGGCGAGCGATTGCCGCAGCCATGCCTCGGCCGCCTCTTCGGCGCTGCGGTCGGCGCGGCGCGGAGCGGCCGGCGCCACCTCGGCGGCCGCGGCCGGCTGCGGGCGGACCGTCAGGTCGGCGGTAAAGCTATCGGTGGCCGGGTCGTAGCGGAACATTCCCGGCGCGCGTGTGCCCTCTGGCAGCAGGCTGTCGACGAAAAAGCCCACGGCCCCCAGGTTGTCGGCGATTCGCGCCGCGTCCGCCGGCGCCGGGGTGCCTGCTGCCGAGGCGAGAGCGCGCCGGGCGCTCGCGAGCGCGGCTGCCGCCTCGTCGTGGCCGAGCACGGCCAGTGCTCCGCGGACCTGATCGAGCAGCGGCAGACAGGCCGGCAGATCGTCGGGTTCGGCGGTGTTGCGGAAGACGCGATCCAGGCGCTGCTCGACCTCGCGCAGCGTGCCGCGCATCTCGCCGACCACACCGCCCAGCGCCAGACGGTCGGCGGCGTGGTGGGTCAGGTCGAGCAGCCACGCGCCAGACGGCGGCATCGGTGCTTGTTCGGCGGCGGCGTGCAGCCGCGCCAGCAGAACGCGCGTGCGCTCGGAGAATTCGGCATCGATCTCGGTCAGCGACGTGGCACCCAGCTCGGCGAAGAGCAGCGCCGAGGCCACCTCGACCGCCACGACCGGTCGCGCCGCGGCCGGCAGCCGGGCGTAGCGGTCGGCCAACTGGGCGAGGGCGTCGAAGACCGGCAGCAGGCGGCCGGCGGCAGGCTGCCGCGCCAGCGCCTGTGCGCGCTGCACCGCCTGGGCGAATGCTGCCGTGTCGCGCTGGCCGGCGGCCACCAGAGGCCACTCGGCTTTGGCCGCGGCGAGGGCTTCCGTCAGGTCGTGCGCCAGCGCCGCGTCGACCGCGGCAAGTTGCGGCACGTCATAGTCGGGCGGGATCCGCTCGGCCAGGCGATAGAACCGGCGCACGGCAGCGGCCTGTCCCTCGGCAGCGCTGGCGCGGGCGAGGCAGAACAAGGTCTCGGCGAACAGCTGTTCCGCCACGCTGGCGCCGCCTTCGGCCAGGCGCGCCAATTGCAGGTTGAGGCGCGCCAGCAGACGGCGCAGATCGTCGTCCACCGGCAGGCTGCCCGCCGCCAGCGCCTCGGTCAGGCCGGCGGCCGCCCACCAAAACGCGCGCACCCGCGCCCGCGAGGCGACCGCGTCGATTCCGGCGATCGCCCGGTGCAACTCGTGGCGGGCGGCCGCGTCCTCGGCGTTGCGCAGAAAGCCCAACAAAGCGCGCTCGTAGGCGGCACGGCGGCGCCGCGGCGTCTCCGTGGCGAGACTGTCGTCGGTCGCGGTCGGCCACGGTGGCGTGGCGACCGACAGGTCGGCGGGCAGCAAGTCGGCGGGGTGAATGCGCGACGCACCGGTCTGGCGCAGCAAGTCGCGGTAGTACGGAAACAGGCGCAGCGGCGATTCGTCGCGACCGGCAAGCAGGCGGTCGAGGTACAGCAGCAAGGCGCCGACGGCGGCCTGCACCGTGTCCAAGGCCGCGGCCGGCTGCTGCGGCGCGGCCGCGACCCACTGCCGCAACAGCGACTCGCCGGCTTCGGCGGTCAGGGCTGCGCCGCGCAGATCGAGCAGGTGCAGCGCGCCGGCGGCAGCGTGCAGCTGCCGCTCCGCCGTGCGCAGCTGTGCGGAGTCGGCCGGATCGGCGGCCCAGCCGCGCGCGCTGGCCAGTGCGCCCTCCAGCGCGGCGCGAATCTCGTCGGCGACCCAGGCCAGCGCGCCGGCCGCATTGGCGGCTCCCGCCGCCGGATCGTCGCCGTGCAGGGCGCTCATCGTCGCGGCAACGCTCAGGCCACGCGGAAGCGGGCGATCGAGGCCCGCAGTTCGCGCGCCAGGGTGGCCAACTGCCCGATCGACTGCGCCGTTTCCTGCGTACCGGCGGTGGTTTCCTCGGTCACCGACAGGATGCGTTCGATCGATTGCGCAACGCCGCCGGCCGAGGCGGCCTGCTGTTGCGTGGCGCCGGCGATGCTTTCGATCAGCGCAGCCAGTTCGCTCGAGACCTGGCCGATGTCGGCCAGCGCGCGGCCGGTGGCGTCGGACAACTGCGCCCCGGCGACCACGCCGCGGGTGCTGCGTTCCATGGCCGCCACCGCGTCCTGGGTGTCGGTCTGAATCGTGCGCACCAGCGCGGCGATCTGCTTGGCGGCGTCGGCCGAGCGGTCGGCCAGCCGCTGCACTTCCTCGGCCACCACCGAGAAGCCGCGCCCGGCCTCGCCGGCGGCGGCGGCCTGGATCGCGGCGTTCAGCGCCAAGACGTTGGTCTGCTCGGTGATGTCGCCGATCAGTTCGACGATTTCGCCGATCTGCTGCGAGGACTCGCCCAGCCGCTTGATCCGCTTGGAGGTGTCCTGGATCTGCTCGCGGATGTCGTTCATGCCGGCGATCTGGTCGGTCACCGCGCCCTGGCCGCGCTGCGCGGCGGCGAGCGAGGAGCGCGCCACCTGCGCCGACTCGCCGGCGCGACGCGACACTTCGTCGATCTGCGCCGCCATGCGCAAGACCTGCTCGCCGGTGGCGCGGATCTCCTGCGACTGCGCCTCGGCGGCGGCAAGCAGCCGCGCCGCGCGGTCGCGCGCTTGGGTCGAAGCGCCATCGACCTGCTCGGCGGCGACGTTGATGCGGCCGACCAGGCCGCGCAGTTCTTCCACCGTGTAGTTGATCGAGTCGGCGATGGCGCCGGTGATGTCTTCGGTCACCGTCGCCTGCACGGTGAGGTCGCCGTCGGCCACCTCTTGCAGCTCGTTCATCAGCCGCAAAATGGCGGCCTGGTTCTGCTCGTTGGTGGCGAGCGCCTGTTCTTCGAGCCGCTGCGCCTCACTGCGCTGCCGCTCCGCGTCGGCGGCACGCTGGCGCGAGTCGCGCAGCAGGACCAGCGCCACCGCCACCGCCGCGGCCAGCAGCAGCAGGCCGAACACCGCCATCAGCACGAAGTAGATCGTGCGCTGCGCGGCTTCGGCGCGGTACTCGTCCTGCAGCGCCGTCATCTGCGCCAGCAGCGGCTCGGCGCCGCGGCGGATCGCCACTTCGGCGTCCTTGGCCTGCACGATCGCCTGCAGGCTGGCCAGGCTGCCGCCCACGCCGCGCTGGAACTGGTCGTACACCCGGGTGAGTTCGGTGAGCCGCGCCCGCAGTTCGGCATCGCCGGCGGCCGGAATGCGCAGCGCTTCGTTGCCGGCGAGCAGGGTCTGCGTCAGGTCGCGAAACAGGTTGATGTCGCGCCCGAGCATGAGGGCGATCTCGGCGTTGGCGGCGTCGCCGCCGATCAGCGAGTTGGCGCTGCGACCCAGGCGCTGCGTGAGCATCACCAGCTGGCCGCTGGCGGCAATCTCGCGCGCTCCGGCGCCGCGCTGGAGCATCAATGCGGCGATCTCCTCGGTCAGCTGTTGCAGGCGTGGCGTGTCGTCGTTGATCCGCTTGATCACCTCGCCGAAGCCGACCAGCGCCTTTTGCTGGCCGATCAGGGTCGAGGCCGCCGCCTCGGTGCCGCGCCAGGTCTCGCGCACGCGGGTGAGATTCGTCTGGATCGCCGCCGAACTGGCCGCGACGCCCCGCGCCGGATCGCCGTCGGCGAGCGCGAGCAGGTTGCCGGCGACGCGGTCGCGGCTGTCGATCAGCTCGCCGAAAGCCGCGGGCGAGCCGGCCACCGCGTACGGCGCGGCCCGGGCCAGCCGCTGCGCTTGCAGCATCGCGTCGCTCAGCAGCAGGCTCTGCTGGGCGTTGTTGGAGGCCAGCCGGGCATCGAGGGCGATCAGGGCCACGACGACCAGCGCGCAGAAGCCCATGACGATCAGAAGGATCTGCACCTGGGCGTTCACCGCCATCCGCCCGATCCACGGCAGCGGTTTGTCGGCGAGGCGGTCGATCGCGTTACCCGTGCGGGCGCTGCGCACTGGGGCGCCCGCGCCGCGCGCGAAGATCGTCGCTTGCCCCGAGTCCGCGGCGGCGCGGTCTGCTGCGATGTTGGCGTCGGCTGCCATGCTTTCTCTCCATTCCACGCGCGCCCGGCCTGGGCCGACCGGTGTCGCGCAAGCTAGCGAGTTATGAGGCGATCGTGCAGAACCCTTCGTCGGCGGCCAGCGCGGCGAGGTCGAGCTCGGCCAGCGCGGCGCCGTCGTCGTCGATCCAGCGGGTGGCGCACCACGCCGGCCCTGGTGCAGGCGGCGCCGGCTGCAGCCGCGAGCGGTCGCGCAGGCCGGCGGCGCGCGAGATCAGCAGCGCGGCGTTGACCGGCAGGGCTGCGCCAAAGACCAGCAGTTGCGTCGCTTCGCTTTCGCCGAGCGGCGTGCCGCCGGCAAACTGTTGCAAGTCGATCGCGCCGACGAGCCGCCCGCGCACATTGGCCAGGCCGCGAAACCAGGGCTGACTCCAGGGCGCCGGTGTCAGCGCCGGCAGCGGCACCACTTCGGCCGCCTGCGCCAGCGCGACCAGATAGTCCTGTGCGCCGATGCGCACCAATAGCCGCTGCTCGCCCGCCCCGGCCGCCGGCGCGCTTTGCAGCCGCTGCGCCAGCTGCGCGGTGAATTCGCGCAGCCGGCCGCCGGCCTTGCGGGTCGAGGAAGCGGGAGCGTCGGCCATGGGCTCGCAGCGGGACTAGTTGAGCGCGGCAATCTTGCCCAGCAGCTCGGCCGCGTCGACCGGTTTGGTCACGTAGTCGCGCGC
>JAJTHJ010000273.1 GCA_021298875.1 Burkholderiales bacterium
CTGTCGGTCGTCCGTCTGGCCGTCCTGCTGTGCGCTCATGAACTCATCCCCTTGTCCGCCACCGCCCGAAGACAACTCGGTCACCGCCTCGGAGTTCGACTGTGAAAACCCGGGGAAACATCAGGGGTCGGGGTGGGGGCGCTGGTTAACCCAACACCGTCATGCCTACCCGCGTAATCGCCCACCTCGACATGGACGCCTTCTATGCGTCGGTCGAGCTGCTGCGCTACCCGGAGCTGCGCGGCCAACCGGTGGTGATCGGCGGGCGAGGCCGCTATGCGCCGCGCGAGGAGACCGATCCCGCCACGGGCCAGACACGCCGCCGCTTTGCCCGGCTGCGCGACTACGCGGGCCGCGGCGTGGCCACCACCGCCACCTACGAGGCCCGCGCGCTGGGCGTGAACTCCGCCATCGGCCTGATGAAGGCCGCCGCACTGGCACCGGATGCCGTGCTGCTGCCGGCGGACTTCGACCAATACCGGCGCTACTCGCGCCTGTTCAAGGACGCGGTGCGGGCGATCGCGCCGACCATCGAGGATCGCGGCATCGACGAGATTTACATCGACCTCACCGACGTGGTCGCCGCGCGACTGGGCGACCGCGAAGGCGCCGACGACGCGGACGCCGAAGCGGACACCTGGTGGTGCGCACGCGAAGTGGCGGCGGAGCTCAAGCGCGCGGTGCGCGACGCCACGGGCCTTACCTGCACGGTGGGACTAGCGCCCAACAAGCTGATCGCCAAGATCGCCTCCGAACTCGCCAAGCCCGACGGCCTGACCGTCGTGACTGCCGACGATGTGCCCACGCGCCTGTGGCCGCTGCCGGTGCGGCGGCTGCACGGCGTGGGGCCGAAGGCCGATGCGCGGTTGCGGAAGATAGGCATCGCCACCATCGGGCAACTGGCGCAGGCCGACGCCACGGCACTGGCCCAAGCCTTCGGCCCGCACTACGCGCAATGGCTGCGCAATGCTGCGCGCGGCATCGACGAGCGGCCGGTGATCACCGACAGCGAACCGAAGTCGGTCAGCCGCGAAACTACCTTCGACCGCGACCTGCACGCCAAGGCCGACCGGGCGCGGCTGTCGCGCATCTTCACCACGCTGTGCGAGCGGGTCGCCGACGATCTGCGCCGCAAGGGCGTGGCCGGCCGCACCATCGGCATCAAGCTGCGCTTTACGGACTTTTCCACCGTAACGCGCGACCTGACGCTCGCGGAGCCGACCCAGGACGCCGCCGCCATCCGCCGCGCCGCCGGCTTGTGCCTGAAGCGCGTGGACCTGACCCAGCGCATCCGGCTGCTGGGCGTGCGCGTGGGCACGCTGGTGCACGCCGACTGAAGCCCCCCGAGAAAACAAAACGGCCCGCTGCAAGGCGAGCCGTCGAAGGATTTGGTGGGCTGTGAAGGATTCGAACCTTCGACCTACGGATTAAGAGTCCGCTGCTCTACCAACTGAGCTAACAGCCCGAACGAGGCGCGCATTCTAGCCGCGCCTCGACTGCGCTTCAAACCACGCCCTCAAGCCTCGGCGCAGAAGCGCAGCCAGTGCCCATCGGGCGCGCGCAACAAGAACTCGCGCAGGCCCCAGGGTCGCGAGACCGGCGCTTCTTCGATCTGCGCACCGCGGCGCAAGTATTCGGCGTACAGGCCGTCGACGTCACTGCCGACATGGATGCGTAACTCCACCTCGGGACAGTCGTCCGGCGCCGAGCGCGCCAGATGGATGTAGATGGGCTCCCCGTAGCTGCCGTCGCCCGAGCGCACCCGGCCATGCACCGGCGGTTCGCCGTACAGGAAGTCGACTTCGAAGCCCAGCACATCGGCGAAGTAGGCCGCCGAGGCCGCCACATCGACCACCGGCAGCACCGGCTGCACGCCATGCAATTGATGCTTGCGGGCCAGCCCGTCGTCTTGCTCCGGCATGAGAAGGTTCCTTCCAGGTTCAGCTTCCAATCGTCCGCAACGCCCGCTGCACGATAAACGCGGTCTCGGCCGCGGGAGACTCGCGGCGCCAGCGCGCGCAGAGCGTGCGCACCCATGCTGGCTGCGACTTGCTGGCGTCGTTAAGCCAGTTGCCGACCGACAGTTGCACGTAGCGGCTGGGGTCGGCGCGCACCGGCTCCAGCAGATGCAGCGCCAACTGCGGCTCGGCCTTCAGCCGCTCGCTGTGCGCGCACCACACGCCGCGCGGGCGCGTGCCTTCCACCGCGCAGCGGCGGATGTTGGGGTCGGGGTCGAGCACCCAGGGCCGCAGCAGTTCCAAGGCCAGGTCGAGCTCAGCCAGCAGATCGTTGCGCAGCGAGGCCCAGGCGGCCTCGCGCACCGCCATGTGGCCGTCGGCCGCGTAGTGGCGCGCAGGCGAGCCGCTGCGCCAGCGTCAGCCGCCGGTCGGCGGCGACGAGTTGCGCGCCCCACTCGCGCACCACGCTCGACCGGTGCGTGGCGATGCGCTCGTAGATCGCGCCGGCATCGGCGCGCGGGTGCAGCTCGGCGTACAGCAGCGCGCCCACGCGAGCACCGCGCTGCGGTGCCGGCAGATGCGCAAACTCGCGCGCGGCGGCGGCGAGCCGCTGCGCTTCCGCGGCGAGGCCGACTTCGGGCAGTACATGGGTAAGCAGCGTGGCCGCATCGACCGCCAGCCATTCGGCCAGCGTGCGCGGATCGTCATCGGCGCGGTCGATGGCGGCGCGCAGCGCAGGCGGGATCGCCGCGATGCTGTTGTAGCCCTTGCGGGCGGGGAAGTTCACCGGGCTTCAGCGGCGCCTACCGCCGCCGAGCAAACCGCCCAGCACGCCGCGCGTCAGCTCGCGCGCCAGAGAGGAGCCGACCGAGCGCGCCGCGCTCTTGGTCATCACGTCCACGACGCCGTCGCGCTTGCCGCCGCGCGGGCCGGTCGAGCCGAACAACAGATCGCTCAAACCGTCCATCAGTCCCCCGCCCGCGCCTCCCTGCGCGGTCGGCGGCGCGGTCTTGCCGGGGGCCGTCTGCGCAGCGCCGGTGGCGGCGCCACCTGCACGCGCGGTGAGCTTCTGGTAGGCGCTTTCGCGGTCGACCGTCTTGTCATACACGCCGGCCACCACGCAGCCAGTGATGAGTGCGCGGCGCTCCTCCGGCGTGATCGGCCCCAACTGGCTCCCCGGCGACAGGATCCACGCCCGCTCGGTGATGCCGGGCGTGCCTTTGGCGTCGAGCAACGAAACCAGCGCCTCGCCCACGCCGAGTTCGAGAATCGCTTTCTGCGCATCGATCTTCGGGTTGGCGCGCATCGTCTCGGCCACCGACTTCACGGCCTTCTGGTCGCGCGGCGTAAAGGCGCGCAGCGCGTGCTGCACGCGGTTGCCGAGCTGGCCCAGCACCTTGTCGGGAATGTCGAGCGGGTTCTGCGTGACGAAGTACACCCCCACGCCCTTGGAACGGATCAGCCGCACCACCTGCTCCACTTTCTCCAGCAACGCGGGCGGCGCCTCGCTGAAGAGCAGGTGCGCCTCGTCGAAGAAGAAGACGAGCTTAGGCTTGTCGCGGTCGCCGACCTCGGGCAGGTTCTCGAAGAGTTCGGACAGCAGCCACAGCAGAAAGGTCGCGTACAGCCGCGGCGAGTTCATCAGCTTGTCGGCGGCGAGGATGTTGACCACCCCTTTGCCGTCCACCGTCTGCATCAAATCGGCGATGTCGAGCATCGGCTCGCCGAAGAACTTGTCGCCGCCCTGGCTCTCCATCTGCAACAGCCCGCGCTGGATCGCGCCGATCGAGGCCGAGGACACGTTGCCGTACTGCGTCTTGAACTGCGCCGCGTTGTCGCCGACAAACTGCACCAGCGCGCGCAGGTCTTTGAGGTCGAGCAGCAGCAGGCCGTTGTCGTCGGCGATCTTGAAGGCGAGCGTCAGCACGCCTTCCTGCGTCCCGTTCAGATTGAGCAGACGCGCCAGCAGAAGCGGCCCCATGTCGGAGACCGTCGCCCGCACCGGGTGGCCCTGCTCGCCCCACACGTCCCATAGCGTCACCGGGCAAGCGGCCCAGTGCGGCTCGGGCAGGCCACGCTCCTTCAGGCGCGCGGCCATCTTTTCGCTAGGCGCGCCGGCCTTGGCGATGCCGGTCAGATCGCCCTTCACATCGGCCATGAACACCGGCACGCTGATCGCGGAGAAGCGCTCCGCCAGCACTTGCAGCGTGACCGTCTTGCCGGTGCCGGTGGCGCCGGTGATGCAGCCGTGGCGGTTGGCGAGCGCGGGCAGGAGCGCCAGTTCGGTCTTGCCGGCGTGGGCGATGACGAGAGGTTCGGCCATGGGGGGACGGGCAGTCGGGAAAGACGCGCAGTCTATCGGCGCCGGATCAGCGATTTCGGGTGTCTCAGGAGTCGGTCCAGCAAGGCATCCAGTGCGGCTTGCGCCACAGCCAACGAGTCGCGGCCCGGCGCCAGTTCCTCCAGGCGCAGTGGCCCGACGAGTAACAGCAAGCCGTGCGTTTGTGCCCAAAGCGCCAACGCCAGAGACTGCGCGCCGGGCAAGGTCAGGGTCGGAAACGCTGCCCGCACGAGACCGACCAGGGCGCCGAAGGTGGCCTGCGCGACCGCTTGCAGCGCGGGGCGCCCGGGCGACAAGTCCTGACCGAACATGAGCTGTACGTGCTGGGGAAAGTCGCGCCCAAACCGCAGGTACGCCTGCAAAGCGTCGCGCAGCGCAGCCGGTGCCGAGGGTGCGGCCCGCGCGGCGGCTTCGACCCTTGCGCCGAGCAATTCGAAGCCCCCTGCCGCCACCGCAGCCAGCAGCGCATCCTTGTCGGCAAAGTGCCGGTACGACGCGGTGTGCGACACACCGGCCCGCCGCGCTACCGCACGCAGGCTAAGCCCGGTCGCGCCGCTTTCGGCGACTACGCCGAGGCAGGCCCGCACAAGCGCATTGCGCAAGTCGCCGTGGTGATAGGCCGCACGGGATACCCCTGCGTTGCGCCGAGGTTTTGATGTTGCCATTGTCAACTTTTACCGGCATACTAATGTTTCCATTGTAAACAAGGAGCCCGGTCATGCACCCTTCCCGCTTCCTTCCCGTCGCCGCCTCGCGCACTGCGAGCCTGACTGCGGGTTTGCTTTTCGCCACCCTTGCCGGCGCAACATCGCCCTCCCCCGCCGGCCTTTGGCGCACCATCGACGACACCACGGGCAAGCCGCGCGGCGAGATCCGCATCGTCGTCGCCGACGGTGCGGCGCAGGGTCAGATCGTCAGGTCCTTGGTGGCTGGCGAAGACCCGGACAAGCGCTGCGACAAGTGCCCCGGCGAACGCAAAGGGCAGCGCATCGTCGGGATGATCATCCTCACCGCCCTGAAGCCCGACCCCAACGACCCATTGCGCTGGGACGGCGGCGAGCTGCTCGACCCGGACTCCGGCAGCGTCTACCGCGCCCGCCTGCAAATCGCGCCGGACGGCAAGACGATGGACGTGCGCGGCTTTGTCGGCATATCGCTGTTCGGTCGATCGCAAGTGTGGCAACGCGCGGAGTAACCCGATGACCTGCGTACTCGTTACCGGCGCCAGCGGCAGCATCGGCGGCGCCATCGTCCGCGCCCTCACGGCCGGCGGCATGACGGCCACCGGTACGGCGCGCCGCCCGGCAGCGGGCGAAGCCGCCCTGCTCGCCCTCGATGTGACCGACCCGGCCAGCGTGGTCGCGTGCGTGGACGATTTCGTCGCACGCCACGGGCGCATCGACGCGCTGGTGAACAACGCCGGCTTCGACCTCTACGGCGGACTCGAGGAGACCTCGTGGGAGGAGTTCATGGCGCAAATGGACACCAACTTCTTCGGCGCCGTGCGCATGACGCAGGCGGTGCTGCCGCGGATGCGCGCCCAGGGCGGCGGGCGGATCGTCAATATCGGCTCGCTGGGCGGGCTGGTGGGTTTGCCGCTTAACAGCGCCTACGCCGCCAGCAAGTTCGCGCTCGAGGGCTTCGGCGAGTCGCTGCGCCTCGAATTGCTGCCCGACCAGATTTACGTCAGCGTGATCGAACCGCCCGCAGTGGCGACCGAAACGCTCGAGCAGTCCATCCGCGAAGTCGCCGCCACCACCGGCCCGCTGCTCGCGCGGCGGCGGGCGATGGTGCAGCAGATGCGCGCGGACGGCCGCGCCAGCCCGGTCAAGCCTGAGCACGTGGCCGCGGCCGTGCTGCGCGCGCTGCGCGACCCGCAGCCGCTGCTGCGTTACCCCGTTGGCGGCCAGGCGCGCTGGATTCCACGCTTGAAGGCGCTGCTGCCGCAACGCAGCTTCGAGAAGTCGCTGCGCGGACGCTGGCCGTAGCAAGGCGTGCACCGTGGCCGTCGTCTAGACTCGCCGGGTTATGTTTCGCGGCTCCAGCGAGCGCTGGAGCGCAGTGCAGACCATGGCCGGCCATTCCAAGTGGGCAAACATCCAGCACCGCAAGAACCGCCAGGACGCCAAGCGCGGTTCGCTGTGGACCAAGGTGATTCGTGAAGTGCAGATCGCCGCGCGCGACGGCGGCGGCGATCCGGGCATGAACGCGCGGCTGCGGCTGGCGCTGGACAAGGCGCGGCTGGCCAACGTGCCCAAGGACAAGGTGCAAGGCGCCATCGCCCGCGGCACCGGCACCGCCGAAGGGCAGGCGCTGGAAGAAGTGCGCTACGAGGGCTACGGCATCGGCGGCGCGGCAATCATGCTCGACTGCGTGACCGACAACCGCGTGCGCACCGTGGCCGAGGTGCGGCACGTGCTCGCCAAGAACGGCGGCAACCTGGGCACCGACGGCTCGGTGGCGTTCCAATTCAAGCATCGCGCGTTGTTCCTGTTCGCGCCCGGCACGTCGGAAGAGCGCGTAATGGACGTGGCGCTGGAAGCCGGCGCCGACGACGTGGCGAGCAACGAAGACGGTTCGATCGAAGTGACCGGCGCACCGGGCGACTTCGGCGCGCTGGCCGCCGCGTTCGAGAAAGCCGGCTTGAAGCCCGAACTGGCCGAAGTGACGATGAAGCCGCTCAACGAAATCGTGCTGACCGGCGAAGACGGCGAAAAGATGCAAAAGCTGCTCGACGCGCTGGACGATCTGGACGACGTGCAGGAAGTGTTTACGACCGCTGCAATCGAGTAGCGCCCGCAGCGATATGTTCCGAGCGTTGTTCGTTCGGCTTAGCCGAAGCACCTCGTTCCAGTTGGTTCTTGCCCGGCTTAAAGATTTGCGCTGTCGCAGACCGACAACGTACGTCGTGTGCGTGGCAGTTGGTGGCTTTGCGCTGGGCGGTCTCTTGTCCGCCGCGCTCTACGCAGTGTTTTCCAATGCCAGTTGCGGCGGAAGCGGCTTCATTCAAGCGATGCTTTGTCCCGTTGCGTTGCTAAAGTCCTTCGTGGCGCTGCCGATCGTGGTTCTGGGCGCCTATCCTTGGGGACTTCATGTCGCGGATAGCTCAGGCGAGAACATACTGAAGCTCCCCGCGACCGTCCCCCTCAATGGAGCAATACTAGGCGCGACCTGGGGCATCGTGATGGTGCTTCGCGACTACGTCCGTCGAAGGAAGAACCCGAATGATCGGTAACTTGGATCCTTGACTGTGAAGAACTCACGCGGCTTTTCGGTGTGCATCAGCAACGACGGCTACTCGGCCTCGTTTGAACCCGCCAAGTTCTACCGCGTGCTGCCGGACGCCCGAGCAGGGGCGCTGGGGCTGGCGCGCGTGGTCGATGAGTCTGGCGAGGACTACCTGTATCCGGACAAGCTCTTCAAGACATTCGAACTGCCGGTCTCGCTGGCACGGACGCTGGGCCGTGTGGTGCCCGTGCCGCGCAAAGCGCAGGAAACGGCATGAAAGTCCTCGTTATCGGTTCCGGCGGCCGCGAACACGCGCTCGCCTGGCGGCTGGCGCAGTCCGAGCGCGTGCAACTGGTCTACGTGGCACCGGGCAACGGCGGCACCGCGACCGACCCGCGGCTTGAGAACGTACCGATCACCGACCTGCCGGCGCTGGCCGACTTCGTCGAGCGCGAAGGCATCGCGCTTAGCGTGGTCGGCCCGGAGGCACCGATGGCCGCCGGGGTGGTCAACCTCTTCCGCGCGCGCGGCCTGCGCATCTTTGGCCCGACGCGCGAGGCGGCGCAGCTCGAAAGCTCCAAGGACTTCGCCAAGGCCTTCATGCAGCGGCACGGGATTCCGACCGCGCAGTACCGCACCTTCACCGATGCCGCCGCGGCGCGCGCCTACGTGGCCGAGCGCGGCGCGCCGATCGTGGTCAAGGCCGATGGCCTGGCCGCCGGCAAGGGCGTGGTGGTGGCGCAGACGGTGGCCGAGGCGCACGCCGCCATCGACGCGATGCTGGTCGACAACCGCTTCGGCACCTCCGGCGCGCGCGTGGTGATCGAGGACTTTCTGGCCGGCGAGGAAGCCAGCTTCATCGTGATGAGCGACGGCCGCCACGCGCTGGCGCTCGCCACCAGCCAGGACCACAAGCGGCTGCTCGATGGCGATGCCGGCCCCAACACCGGCGGCATGGGCGCCTACTCGCCGGCGCCGATTGTCACGCCGGCGCTGCATGCGCGGGTGATGCGCGAGATCATCCTGCCGACGATCCACGGCATGGCCGCCGACGGGCAAAACTACGTCGGCTTTCTCTATGCCGGGCTGATGATCGATGCTGCCGGCAACCCGAAGACGCTGGAGTTCAACTGCCGGCTCGGCGACCCCGAGGCGCAGCCGATCCTCGCGCGGATGAAGTCCGATCTGGTCGATCTGATCGACGCCGCGCTCGACGGCAAGCTCGACCAAGCCGAGGTCGAGTGGGACCGCCGCACCGCGCTCGCCGTCGTGGTCGCCGCGCACGGCTACCCCGATGCACCGCGCAAGGGCGATGCCATCACCCGGCTGCCCGCGGACAGCGACGACTGCATCGTCTTCCACGCCGGCACCGAGCGCGATGATGGCAAGCTCACCGTCACCGGCGGGCGCGTGCTGGCCGTCACCGCGCTCGGCGACAGCGTGCGCGCCGCGCGCAGCCGCGCCTATGCGGCGGTCGAGCAGGTGGAGTTCGCCGGCATGCAGTACCGGCGGGACATCGGCCACCGCGCGCTCAAGCCGCGGTGACCGGCGCCGTAAGCGGCAACTTGAGTTCGGCCTCCAGACCGCCGCCCGCGCGTGCGCGGAGCGTCACGTCGCCGCCGTGCTGGCGCGCGATGGCACAGGCGATCGGCAGGCCGAGGCCAAAGCCGGCCGCGTGGCCGCGTGCCGGATCGCCCCGGTAAAAAGGCTCGAACACTTGCTCGGATTCACCCGGCGCGAGGCCGGGCCCGCGGTCGCGCACCCACACCCAAGCCGCGCCGTCGTGCGCGGCCAGTTCCACCTCGGCACTGCCAGCGTGCTTGATGGCGTTGCCGATCAGGTTTTGCAGGCAGCGGCGCAGGGCGCCGGCGCGGCCGGCGAGCAGGATCGGCCCGCTTTCCGCCATCGTCACCGGCTGCCTGGCCTCGCGCGCCTCCCACACGAGCGCGCGCGCGAGTTGAGCCAGGTCGCAGGGTGCGACCGGCTCGCCGCCGCCGGTGCCGCGCAGGAAGTCCAGCGCCTCGTCGGTCAGGCGGCGCAACTCGTCCAGATCACCGACGAGCTTGCTGCGCGCTTCGGCCTCGTCGAGCATCTCCACGCGCAGCCGCATCCGGGCGATCGGCGCGCGCAGGTCGTGCGAGATGGCGGCGAGCATGCGCGTCTTCTCATCGACCATCGCGCCGATGCGCCGGCGCATGTCGTTGAAAGCTCGCGCCGCGTGCTGCACTTCAGCCGGCCCACGTTCCGGTAGCGGCCCGCGCTCGGCCGCGGTGCCCAGCGTGCGCGCCGCGGTCGCCAGTGCCGACAGGGGCTGTGTCACCCAACGCACGGCCAGCAGCGCGGCGGCGCCGACCGCCAGCAGCAGCGCGAGCAGCGACGGCAACACGAAGCGCGGCGGCGGCAGGGTGCGGTCGAAGCCTTCCTCGACCGACCACCAGCCCGCGCTACCCGCCGGCACCCGCAGCCGCGCGCTGAAGCGCACGCGCCCGGTACCGTCGGCGGCCACCGCCGTGTCGACAACCGCCGCGCTGCCCAGGCGCCGTGCCAGCGCGGCGGCAAAGGACTCGCGCAACACCGCGTCGCGCGGCGCCGTTGCCGGCGCCTCAGGATCGAACTGCACGCCGGCGGCGCCGAGCGCGGCCGTCAGCGCGGGTTGTGCCGCCGCATCGACCGCCGCCAGCATCCGCGCGGCATCGGCCAGCCGGCCCGCGGCATGACTGGCGATCAGTTCGCCTTGCAGTTGCGCGCGCTCGGCGCCGACGAACTGCGCCGTGATCGCCAGCGCCAGCGCGAGGGCACCGAACAGGATCGCCGCCAGCCGCCAGAACAGGCCCTGCGGCAGCCGCAGTGGACTCATCGCTCGAACTCGACCTGCGCGGCGAGAAAGTAGCCTTCGCCGCGGACGGTCTTGATCAGCTGCGGCTCCTGCGCCGAGTCGCCCAGCCGCGCGCGCAGACGGCTCACCAGCATGTCCACCGCGCGGTCGTAGGGGCCGGCCGCGCGGCCGTGGATCGCATCGAGCAGCGCGTCGCGGCTGACCACGCGGCCCGGCCGCTCCAGCAGGAAGCGCAACAGCTTGTACTCGCCGCCACCGAGCGGCACGGGGCCGTCGCTGGCAGCGAGTTCGCGCCGCTCGAAGTCCAGCCGCCACGGGCCGAAGCGGGCGGCGCGCGGCGATGTGCCGGGTGCCACCGCCGGCGCATCGCCGGCGCTCCCGGCGCGCCGCAGCAAGGCCTGCAACCGCGCCACCAGCTCGCGCGGCTCGAAGGGCTTGACCAGATAGTCGTCGGCGCCCAGTTGCAGGCCGAGCACGCGATCCACGAGTTCGCCGCGCGCGGTGAGCATCAGCACCGGCACGCTAGAGCTGGCGCGCAGCCGCTGGCAGACCTGCAGGCCGTCACTGCCCGGCAGCATCAGGTCGAGCACCACCGCATCCATCTGCAAGCCGGCGGCGACTTCGCGCAGAAGCGAATCGCCGTCCGCAAAGCCGCGCACGCGCAGCCCAAAGCCGCGCAGGTAGCGGTCCAGCAGTTCGCGCAGGTCGCGGTCGTCGTCGACGACGGCGATACAAGGGTCGCGACTCATCGGATACGAAGCGCTGTGTCCACGCGCCCAATTGTGACCCCGCCGGCGCCTCGCGGCAGTGCGCGTGACAGTCCGTTACGCGCGGCCAACGCGCCTGCAACGGCGCCGGGACAGGTTTCGGCTTCAATGACCCCATGGAGCCAGCCCCGTCTCGATAAGCCATGCCTGCCCCCGCCACCGCTGCAATCCCGCCATCGTCGAACGAATCCCCCGTCGCCTCGTCGATGCCGGCCCGTACGCAGCCGGCGCGCGGCGGCTGGCGCTGGGGGCGGGTGCTGGCTCTGCTGGCACTGGTCGCGGTGCTGACCGTGCTGACGCTGCCACTGCTGCGCGGCCCGCCGGGTGCGACCGAGCGCTACGTGACCGAGGAGGTCGGCGCCGGCCCCGTGTCGCAGGTGGTCGGCGCCACGGGCGCGCTCAACCCGGTGACGACGGTGCTGGTCGGCACCCAGGTCTCCGGCACCGTGGCCAGCCGGCACGTGGACTACAACTCGCGCGTCAAGCCGGGCGACGTATTGCTGCGGCTGGAGCCCACGCTGCTGCAAGCCGAGGTCGATCAGGCCGCGGCCGAACTCGCCGACAAGCAGGCCTTGCTCGGTGTGGCGCAGGCCAATCTGCTGCGCTACGAAGGGCTGGTGGCGCGCGGCTTTGTCGCGCCGCTGTCGCTCGACCAGTACCGGCAGGCGCTGGCCAGCGCCCACGCGCAGGTCGATCTGGCCCAGGCCAAGCTGACGCGCGCGCGCACCAACCTCGGCTACGCGACGGTGCGCTCGCCGGTGGCGGGCGTGGTCGTCGCGCGCGAGGTCGAGGTCGGCCAAACCGTCGCCGCCAACTTCCAGACCCCCACGCTGTTCAAGATCGCGCCCGATCTGACGCGGATGCAGGTGGACACCAACGTGGCCGAGGCCGACGTCGGCGCGATCCAACCGGGCGCGCCGGTGAGCTTCACCGTCGATGCCTACGCCGACCGCCGCTTTACCGGCACGGTGCGGCACGTGCGGCTGAACCCGACGATCCAGCAGAACGTCGTGACCTACAACGTCGTGGTCGATGCCGCCAACCCCGACGAGCGGCTGCTGCCCGGCATGACCGCGCACCTGAAGTTCACCATCGCGCAGCGCGACAACGCGCTGCGCGCTCCCAACGCCGCGCTGCGCTACAAGCCGTCGGCCGCCGGCAAGCAGGCGGCCAGCGGCAGCAGCGTGTACGTGCTCGCCGAGGGCGGCGTGGCGCCGCGCGCGGTGAAAACCGGGATCACCGACGGCCGCTACACCGAGCTGCTCGAGGGCGATCTGCGCGCCGGCGACCGCGTGGTGATCGACGAGACCGAGCGCGGCAGCGAGGCCAAACCCAGTTTGCGCATGCGCGCGTTCTGAGTCCACAGAGAGGCGCCCGCATGCACGCGGTCCGGATGACGGCCATCCGCAAGCACTTCGACACCGCCGGCGGGCCGGTCGAAGTGCTGCACGGCATCGACCTCACGATCGAGGCCGGCGAGTTCGTCGCGGTGATCGGCCCGTCGGGGTCGGGCAAGTCCACGCTGATGAACATCCTTGGCCTGCTCGATGCGCCATCCTCCGGCGCCTATGCGCTGTTCGGCGAAGACACGGTCGCGCTGACCGAGGCCGAACGCGCGGCGCTGCGCAACCGGGCGCTCGGCTTCGTGTTCCAGTCGTACAACCTGCTGCCGCGGCTGTCGCTGGCGGAGAACGTCGCGCTGCCGCTCGAGTACGCCGGGCTGCCGCGCGCGCAGGCGGTCGAGCGCGCCCGCGCCGAGTTGGCGCGGCTCGGCCTGGCGCGGCACGAAGACGCGCTGCCCGCTTACGTCTCCGGCGGCCAGCAGCAGCGCGCCGCCATCGCCCGCGCGCTGGTGACCCGCCCGGCGCTGGTGCTGGCCGACGAGCCGACCGGCAATCTCGACACCCGCACCGCCGCCGAGGTGGTCGAAGCGCTGCGCCGGCTCAATCGCACGGGCACCACCGTCGTGCTGATCACGCACGCGCCCGACGTGGCCGCGCACGCCCGCCGCGTGCTGCGCATCGTCGATGGGCTGATCGTCGCTGACGAGCGGTGCGCCGAAGCCGCGGAGCTCGCCGCATGACCACCCTGCTGCTGCGCCAGGCCTGGCGCGCGCTCGGCGCCTACCGGCTGCGCGCCGCGCTCACCATGCTCGGCATGGTGATCGGCGTGGCCTCGGTCGTGCTGATGCTGGCCATCGGCCAGGGCGTGCAGACGACGGTCAACGAGACGATCGCCTCGATGGGCACCAATCTGCTGGTCGTGCAGTCCGGCGCACCCACGCGCAGCGGCCTGCGGATGCCGGCCGGCGAGGCGGCGACGCTGACACTGGAAGACGCCGCCGCGATCGCCGAGTTCCCGCAGATGCAGGCCGTGGCACCCATCGCGCAAGGAGTGGCGCAACTCGTCTATGGTGGCAAGAACTGGAACAGCCCGGTGCTGGGCTCCACACCGGCGTACTTTCAGGTGCAGGACTGGGGGCTGAAGCACGGCGGCTACTTCACCGAGGCCGACGTGAAGCGCGCCACCCAGGTCGCGGTGATCGGCCAGACGGTGGCGACCAACCTGTTCGGCAATAACGCCGCGGCGGTCGGGCAGACGATCCGGCTGAAGGTTCACCCGTACACAGTGATCGGCCTGCTGGCGCGCAAGGGCCAGTCGCTCGACGGGCGCGACCAGGACGATCAGGTCGTGGTGCCGGTCACCACCGCCCAGGGCAAGCTCTTTGCCGAGAAGTTCGACACCGCGGTGCGCGTGATCCTCGTGCAGGTCAAGAGCGCGGCGGCGATCAAGACGGCCGAGGCGCAGATCAAAAGCCTGCTGCGGCAGCGGTACCGGATCGCCGTCGGCGCCGAGAACGACTTCTCGGTCAACGATCTGACGCAACTGACCCAGGCCGCCTCGCGCTCGAGCCAGGCGCTGGTGGTGATGCTGGCTGCCATTGCGTCGATCTCGATGATCGTCGGCGGCATCGGCATCATGAACATCATGCTGGTGTCGGTCACCGAGCGGGCGCGCGAGATCGGCTTGCGCATGGCGATCGGTGCGACGCCGGCGCAGATTCTCGGCCAGTTTCTGGCCGAAGCGCTGCTGCTGGCGCTCGGCGGCTGCGTGGCCGGGCTGGCGCTCGGTGCGCTGGGGGCGGTCGCGGTCGCCCAGCTGGCGGGCTACACCGTCGTGCTCAGTGTCGGTGCCGGCCTGATCGCGGCGGCGATCGCCGCCGCGGTGTCGCTGTTCTTCGGCATCTGGCCGGCCAACAAGGCCGCGCGGCTGCGGCCGGCCGATGCGTTGCGGCAGCTCTGAGAGCATCTATCGGAATGAATGCCTCGGGGCCAGCGGTCTCCCGTCACCCCAAGCCCTGGCCGGGTACCTTACCGAGTTGTTGCGCTCACGCCCCCACCCCAGCCCTCCCCCGCTTCGCAGGGGAGGGGGTTACTCCCTCCCCCGCCTGCGGGGGAGGGTTGGGGTGGGGGCATGGATGCCCGAACTCGGCGAGGTTCATGGGTAGGGTGGCGCGAAGCTCCGGGTGAGGGAAGGCTCTCGGCTGTGGCCTTGCATCGGCGCAGTCAGGAAAACTTCACTTCGTTACGCGTTCCAAGCAAATGCTGAAGAAGCGCAGCGAGCGGCCCAAGTCCGCCCCGCGGAGCGCGCCCGTACAGAGGAGTAAGGCAAGCACCGCATGGGCGGAATTGGGCCGCGCAGTAGCGTGTTCAGCGCTTCCCTAACTTCTAGGCGGTGGGCCAGGCCGCATACTGCGGCGGCGCTTCGTCGGCGCCGACCGCGCCCAGCGCAACAAAGAAGGTCTGATCCGGCTGCGCGCGCCACCGGCGCGGGATGTGCGGAAAGTCGCGCGTGACGAAGTACCCGTAGGTCCCGTTGGGGAACTCCGCGGTCGCCGTCAGCTGCATGCCGTTGCACTCGTCCAGATCGCCCAGGCCGGCGACGTATTCGTAGTCCTGCGCGAAGGTGCCGTCGTAGGTGCCGCGCGGTGCCCCCGCCGGTCGCAGCCCGCTCTTCAGGCGATAACTGGGTTGCAACTCGCGAGAAAACGCCTGATTGCCGGCGGCGACATCGGGAATGAACGGCCGATAGATCGGGTAGCCGTCGGCCGCCCAGCCGATCAACAACAGCGTGTCCACACCCGGCGAGCGCGACTCGGCCAGCGCCTTCGCCCGCTGCTTGATGTAGCGCTCCGGCGTGCCGTGGTAGTGGTAGGCGCCGCTGGGCTGCACGTGGCCGTTGCTGGCGTCCAGCCCGATGTAATGGCGGATCCGCTCCGACATCACCTCGAACTGCCAGCCCGTTTTGAAGTCGCCCTTCCACCACGGCCCGGCCGGATCGAGCAGGATGCCGTTGAGCGCCACGCCGAAGCGCGACTGGTCGATACTCTTCAACTGCGCCAGCACCGCGGGCACCAGCGGCATCTTCAGCTCCACCGGCACCGCGCGCAGCGCGTAGGGATCGGCGAAGTCGGGAAACGGGCCGACGTTGTCGTGGTCCGGCACCTGGTTGGTCAGCACCACGCGCTGGGTTCCCGTCGTGCTCCAGGCGACCTTGTTGATGGGCGTCGGCTCGGCCGCCTGGGCAGAGCCCAGAGCGCCGCTGCCGCCGCAGCCCGCAAGCGCCAGTGCGGCGCCGGAACCGGCGGCGAGAAACGCTCGACGTGGCAATCGGGATTCGTTTTGCATACGACCTCCTGGGACGCGCGGATCGACAGGCCGCGCAACGCCTTGCAGTGTGGGCAGCCCCAGTAACCGGGCGTTGGCCGCGACGTAACGGAATGTCGCGCCACAGCCGCCGCGGTCAAGCACAATGCGCGTCCTCGCCCACCCGGCGGCAAGCCCAATCCGATGAGCACCCCCTACTCCGTCGAACAACACATCGCACTCAAGCGCGTCACCTCCATCGCCGCCGCGCCGGACGGCAGTTGGCTGGCGGTGGCCGTACAGCGGCTAGACCGCGACGGCGACAAGTACGTCTCCGACCTCTGGCGCGTGCCCACCGACGGCGGCCCCGCCGTGCTACCGACGCGCGGCGAGAGCAAGGACGTAGCACCCTGCTTCCGCCACGACGGCGCGTTGGGCTTCCTGTCCAACCGGCAGCCCAACGAGATCAAGCCCGACGAGGATGCCGACAAGCGCATGCAGGTCTGGCTGCTGCCGGCGGAGCGCGGCGAACCGCGCCAGTTGACCGACGAGCCGCTGGGCGTGGAGGCGTTTCGCTTCGCGCGCAAGGCGGATCGGATGGTGCTTTTTGCGCCGGTGATTGCGGGTGTCGCGCACGACAAGCAGCGCGAAACCGCGGCCGAGTGCGCCAAGACGGGCCCAAGCGCGCGGCGCTACACGCGCCAGCCGGTGCGCCACTGGGACCACTGGCTGCATGAAGACCCGAGCCGGCCGCAGACGCATCTGATCGCCTGTACGGCCGACGGCACAGAGCGCACCGACCTGACGCCGCAGGCGACGCGCGAGCTGTCGATCGAGCCGGCACTCGACATCAGCGACGACGGCCGCCGCGCGGTCGCCACCTGGGCCAGCGTCGGCGCCGACCGCGAAGAAGACCATGCGCTGCTGGTCGTGGACCTCGCCAGCGGCAGCACGCAAGTGCTGGGCGCGGCGACCAACACTTCGCACGAGTCGCCGCGCTTTTCACCGGATGGCGCGAGCATCGCCTCGGTACGCTCGACCCGCTCGGCGCAGAGCGCGCCGCGCCCGCTGTTGACGCTGACCGACATCGCCACCGGCAGCCAGCGGCAGATTGCGCAGCACTGGGATCGCTGGCCGCAGCTGTGCGGCTTCGGCGCGGACGGCAAGACGCTGCTCGTCACCGCCGACGACGATGGCCTCGTGCCGGCGTTTGCGGTCGATGCGGCCAGCGGCGCCGTCGAACCGCTGGTCGCGCGCGCGACCGGCGGATCGCACAGCGACCTCGTGCCGCTGCCCGATGGCCGTGTGGCCTGCATCCGCTCCACGTTGCTCGATGCGCCGGAGTGCGTGCTGCTGCAAGGCGGCGCGGTCAAGCCGCTGGCGCGGCTGTCCGGTTTCGCGCCGGCCGAGGCGTGGGCGCAGATCGAGCGGATCGACGTGCCGTCCACCGACGGCGTGCCGATCCAAGTGTGGATCGTCAAGCCGGCCAACGCGAGCGGCAAGCTGCCGACGGTGCTGAGCATCCACGGCGGGCCGATGGGCATGTGGGGCGACGGCTGGCACTGGCGCTGGAACCCGCTGCTCTCGGTCGCGGCGGGCTATGCGCTGGTGCTGCCCAACCCGCGCGGCTCCACCGGCTTTGGCCAGGACTTCGTCCAAGGCATATGGGGCAACGTCTGGGGTGCACAGTGCTACGCCGACTTGATGGCGGTAGGCGACGCACTGGAGCGCCGCGCCGAAGTCGATGGCGCCCGCATGATGGCGATGGGCGGCAGCTTCGGCGGCTACATGACCAACTGGATCGGCACGCAAACGCAGCGCTTCAAGTGCCTGATCACGCATGCCAGCATCGTGACGATGGCGCGGTTCACCGGCACCACCGACCACCCCGCCTGGTGGTATCTGGAGATGGGGGGGCGAGAACCCCTA
>JAJTHJ010000076.1 GCA_021298875.1 Burkholderiales bacterium
CTTGACCGCACGCAGCATTTCGCCGGCGAGCAGCAGGCACTTCTCGTCGAGGAACGCATAGCCCTCGCGCATCGTGCGCCGCTCTTCGCCCAACTGAATGGCGGCGCTGCGGGTGGGGGTGAGATCGGACATGGTTGTGAGAGTCGAAGCGCGCCGCCCCCACCCCAACCCTCCCCCGCAGGCGGGGAAGGGAGCAGGGCAGGGCGCGGTGTGGCGCTTCACGTTTCACATTTCACGTTTCACTCGTGCTCGCAGGCGCCTAAACGCCAGGAAACTCTCCCTTGCCCAAATGCGCCTCGATCTGCGCATCGGACAGGCGGGTCAAGTCGGCGCGTGGCAGTTCGCGCAACAGGCTCCAGCCGACCTGCATACTCTCGTCCAGCATGCGCGCGCCGTCCTGCTTGATCAGTTGCTGCTCGAACAGCCTTGCGTGGCCGGCGATATCCACGGCAATGCGGTCGTGCGGCAGTCCGCTGCCGGAGAAGATCGGCAGCTTTTGTCCGCGCACGAGGCTGTTCAGCAGATCGATCGCGGTGATGCCGGTTTCGATAAACGCACGCGGCGTGGCGCGCGCCACGGGGTTCAACGGCAGCCCATCGACGCGCAATTGCTTGCGCACCGCCAGCGGCGGGCCGCCGTCGATCACCCGGCCCACGCCGTCGAACACGCGGCCGAGCAGTCCGGGGCCGACGCCGAAATCGATCGGCGTGCCGAGAAAGCGGATCACCGTGTCGGCGAGGCCGAGGCCCGCGGACGACTCCAGCAGCTCGATGGTGACGAACTGCTCGTCCAGCGCCGCGATGCGCCCGAGCCGGCTGTTGCCGCGGCCGTCGAGGACTTCGACCGCTTCGGCCAGGCCCACGTCGAGCGTGCGGCGGACGAAGAGCAGCGGGCCGTCGGCTTTGAACGCGGCGCCGTGGACGGTTAGGCGGGGTTGCATGGGGTGCTCGGTGCCAAGTTGCGCGTTTGACCTTGTGGCTGCGGTCTTCCCTCACCCGGCGCTACGCGCCACCCTCTCCCGGGGGGAGAGGGTTGCAAGCCCCTCGCCTTCGGGGGAAGGGTTGTTCTCCCCTCTCCCCCCGGGAGAGGGGCCGGGGGTGAGGGAAGAATCGGCTTGCGAAGTCGACGCGCCAACGGCGGCAGGGCCACCCGCCAACGCATCGAACGCCCCATCCATCCGCGTCTCCAGTTCCGCCAGCTTGGCGACCGCTTCTTCGCCGATGTCCTCGCCCATCCGCGCGAGCGAGCGCACGATCGGCAGCGCCGCCACCTGCTCGGGGGTGGCGCCTTCCGTCAGCGCCCGCTCGGCCCGCTCGATGAAGTGCGCCAGCAGCCGCAGCATCGCCGCCTGCCGCTGCGGCCCGCAGTACCGGTCCACCGGAGAAAACGCCGACTGCCGCAAAAACGCATCGTTGACCAGTTCCGCGCAGGCGAGCAGCAGCCGCTGGCGCGCGGGCAGCGCGTCCTTGCTGATGATCCGCGCCATCCGCTCCAGCCGCGCCTGCTCGTCCATCAGCGTCAGCACGCGGCGGCGTAGTTCCAGCCACTCGTTCTCGCCGCTGGCCGCACGCGCGCGCGCGGTGGCGACGTTGGCGTAAATCTTCTGCCACCACACCGCCATGTCGAGCGAGTCTTCCGAGTACGACTGCAAGGGGTTCACCGCCGGGTAAAACCGCGCCTGCGCGCGCCGCGCATCCAGCGCCCAGAAGCTGCGCACGTAGCGCTTGGTGTGGCTCGTCACCGGCTCCGAAAAATCGCCCGAAGGCGGCGAGATCGAACCCAGCAGCATCACCGAGCCGGTGCCGCCCGCCAGCGTCTTGACCTTGGCCGCGCGCTCGTAAAAGTCCGCGATGCGGCTCGACAGGTAGTTGGGGTAGCCGCCCTCGCCGGGCAGCTCGCCAAAGCGGCCCGAGACCTCGCGCAGCGCCTCGGCCCAGCGGCTGGTGGAGTCCGCCATCAGCGCCACGTGCAGCCCCTGGTCGCGGAAGTACTCGGCCACCGTGACGCCGGCGTAGATGCTCGCCTCGCGCGCGGCCACCGGCATGTTGCTGGTGTTGGCGATTACGACGGTGCGCTCCATCAGCGGGCGACCGGTCCGCGGGTCTTCCAGTTGCGGGAATTCTTCGAGCACACCCGCCATCTCGTTGCCGCGCTCGCCGCAGCCGAGGTAGACGATCACGTCCGCGCTGCAGCCCTTGGCGAGCGACTCCAGCAGGATCGTCTTGCCGGTGCCAAAGCCGCCCGGGATCGCCGCCTTGCCGCCGAGTGCCACCGGGAAGAGCGAATCCAGAATCCGCTGGCCGGTCACCAGCGGCTCGTCCGACGGCAGCCTCGCCGCCACCGGCCGCGGCGTGCGCACCGGCCAGTAGTGGGCGAGCGCGATCTCGTGCGTGCCGCCGCCTTCGGTGGCGAGGCGCAGCACGGGGGTGGCGACATCGACTTGCGCCTCAGCGGAGATCCACTCGACCATGCCGCTCGCATCCGGTGGCAGCAGCGCGGCTTGCGTGCGGCCCAGCGCGGGCAGCACGCGACCGAAGATCGCGCCGGCCTCAAGCTTGGTACCGACCGCGACGGTCGGCTCGAAGCGGAACTTACTGCTCGCGACATCCTCGGCCGCGCCGGGCAGGATGTGCTGCGCGACCGCGGACTCGCCCGCGCGCCGCAGCGGACGCAGTAGCCCGTCGAAGATGTTGCCGAGCAGATGCGGGCCGACGCGGATGCCGAGCAGTTCGCCCGTGCCTTCGACCGCCACGCCGGGGCGCAGGCCCGTGGTGTCCTCGTACACCTGCGCGACGATCTCGTCCTCTTGCAGGCGGATCACCTCCCCGGCCAGACCAAGCGGCCCAACGCGGATCGCCTCGCGCAGGCGGAACGGCCCTTCGGCGCGGGCACGCAGCACGGGGCCGCTCGCCCAGGTGATGGTGGCGAGGGTCATGGCGTGTACTCCGGTTGCTGCGGTCTTCCCTCACCCCCGCCCCTCTCCCCCCGGGAGAGGGCGGCGCGAAGCGCCGGGTGAGGGAAGACCGCAGCCACGAAGTTCGACGCACGCTCTCATGGCGTCCCCTCACTCAACAACTGCAACAACCTCCCCTGCAACCCCGCGCGGTCGGCGAGCAGGCCGTCCAGCGTTGCGTCCAGTTCGTTCGCACCGGCGCGCAGCCGCAGGCCGCAGGTGATCGACGGGTCTTCGGCCATCGCTTCAACGGCGATGCTCTTCGCTGCGAGCGACTGCGCAAACTCAGCGCGCTCCGCCGCCGGCCAGTCGGGCGCGCAGGCAATCTGCCAGGGCGCCTCGTGCGGTAGCGCCGCCAGCGCGCGCTGCGTGGCGCTGGCGGTCCAGCGGCGGCGCGCGGGGGTGCCTTGCCAGCGCGCATGCAGCTCGTTGCGCAGCGCCTGCCAGCCTTGCGCCAGCAAGGCCACCGCGTGCTGTTGCTGCGCCCGCCGCCGCTCAGTCGCCAGCCGCGCCTGCGCGGCGCCGATATCGGCGGCCATCCGCGCGCGCTTCAGCAATGGTGGCGCGCACGCGGCGGCGACCGTCGGCGAGTGCAGTCGCGACCATCTCCCGCGCCTGCGCGCGTACCGGCGCCAGGATCTCTTCGCAGCGCCGCTCGCGGAAGGCATCGACCAGCGCCAGCAGCGCCTGCGTGCGGTGTTCGAGGTTCATGCTTCCAGCACCAATTGCCGCCGCACGCGCTCCACCGGCGCGAGCGGGCAGGGCGGCGCACCCGGCTGCGGCACGATCGCCACCAGCGGCGACAGCCGCGCCAGCGCCGCGTCCAGTTCCGCCATCGGTAGCTTCTCCGCGAAGTCCGCCTCCAGCAGCACGACCTGCGCGGTGGCCAGCGCGCGTGCGAGCGCAGCCGACTCGGTGCCCGGTGGCGGGCAATCCGCCGCCACGCCCGCGAGCCGGAAGCCCGCCGCGTCGAGCCGGTTGCCCAAGTACGCGACCGCAGTCATGTCAGCCGGTTCAGGATCAGGATCGAAATGATCACGCCGTAAATCGCGATCCCCTCGGCCAGCCCGACGAAGATCAGCAGCCGGCCGAAGAGTTCCGGCTTCTCGGCCAGCGCACCGACCGCTGCGGTGCCGAGCTTGGCCACCGCGTAACCGGCGCCGAGCGCGGACATGCTGGTGGCGATGGCTGCCGCCAGCAGGCCCCAGGTACAGGCCTCCGCCGGCAGCGCCGCGCGCGCCCTGCGCGGCGACCGGTGCGGGGAAGGCGAGCACCAGCAGCACGGTGGCGCCGGGGGCGAAGACGGCGGTGAAGAGGGTCAGGGCGATGGGCATTGCGTAGCGGCGCATATCAGGCTCCGGGCGGAAAAGCTTCGGTACTCGTCGCCCCGGCGAAGGCCGGGGTCCAGTGGCTTTTGATGCGAACGACGCTGGGCCCCGGCCTGCGCCGGGGCGACGGTGTCGGTGCGCTTGGCGTTACTCATGCTTGGCGGTCAACGCAAACGCCGGCGGCTCCAGTTGGCGGAACTCGCGGCCTGCGGGTTCGAAGAAGCGGGTGAAGAACTCGAACAGCACCAGCCGCGTGGTCTGGATCGACACCACCAGACCCTCGACCACGAGAATCAGCACGTTGCCGGCCACCAGCACCAGCGCGAACACGAGATGGTTGTCGCTCGGCCCGGCCAGCGCCACCACCGCCGACGACACGCCCGCGTGCGCCAGCGCGAAGGCGCCCACGCGCGCCAAGGACAGCGTGTTGATCAGCAACTGGATCGTGCGCTACAGCAGTTCGCCGAGCGCCGCACCCGCGGCGGCCAGCCGGTATCGGTGCAGGTACGCGGCAGCCGCGGCCCAGATCGTGCCGGCCAGCGCCAGCCACCAGCCGAACACGCTGCGCATGCCCGCCAGCACGCCGACGTAGACCGCGATCACCGGCGCCTCCTCGCGCGCCCAGTACGCCAACTGCCCCTGCCACTGCGCTTGCAGCAGCCGCAGCAGCAGGCCGAGCACCAGCAGCGCCGCGCCGCCGACGACCGGCGCGATCGGCGGCGGCAACGGCTGCGCCAGCGGCGCGACCCACAGTGGGTGCAGCAGCTC
>JAJTHJ010000003.1 GCA_021298875.1 Burkholderiales bacterium
CACCGGGCCGGCTGAGCCGCCCACTATCGACCGAAAGGAGGAAACCGCCGCCGCACTGACCGCCTAAACTGCACCGCGCCAGAAGACCCGACTGTCGGGGAAATACTCAACCAGAACAGCCGAAACAATGCGAGCCTGGCCCCAAAATCATTTTCGCTTGTTAGACATAACCATCGTATTCACCCACCGCAGTGCCCCATGGCCCAGGCAGTAAGACCGCTGCCCCCGCGCGCTTGACCTCCGCCGAGCCTAATCTACGTTCACACCTCGCTATCTTTGCCGCACGGGCATATTCATCTGGATCATCTCGCTTATGCTTAAGGGTATAGTCGGATGCATCAGGCCAAGGAAATGTCCAATAGACACGAACAGGATTGGCTAGCGGATCAAGTTGCTGTCGGAGAAAGTTAAGGCAATTATGATTTTGCGGACCACACGGAAATCTTTCGGTGTAGACACGTATTACGGTGGCTCCTTGCGCAAGTTCTTGCTGAATGTCATCAAAGCAAGCTCTTTCCGAATGCATTGCGTAGCCAAGTCCGGGCGTGGCCTCGCTCGAGCAGGTAACGTGCCGAACGATGCCATTCGACATAAACCATACTGTCGCGCAGTTTCTTCCGCCAAGAGAGCCCAGATGATAATGCAATCCGTAAAGCTGCCGAAGAGCCCGACAGTGAGTTGCAAATCGGTGATGATACGGAATTCGAGTCGTTGGGTCGCATATCATTGGCATCGTACATTCCTTTCAATGTGTCTATGGGCAGTTGAGTAACGAGTAGTCGGGTATGGAAAACTAAAATGATTCAGGCACGATTTATTTTCTTGTCTTTCTATAAAGATGAATCCGTGCCTGACATCTATTCCCTTGAGGTAGTTTTTGCCGGTACAACCAATTACCGAACAAGCCTCCAAAGGCAGCTATGAACGGCCAGAGCAACAAGAACACGCCGACCGAAGCATTGATATCACTGTCGCTCTTGGCAAAGTTATCCGAGTACCAATTAGTGACGAGCGCCCCCGCGATGAATGCCAGAGCGGCGAAGAGAGCCGCACCGCCAACTACAAACAGAGCGCGCTTCATGTCAAAGCCCAAAACCAAACGGACTGAGACTTCCGATAGTCGGTACCAAGGCCGAGCGAGCCGATGCGCGCGTAAATACGCGCTAAAGACAAAAGATCGGTCAGCCTAGCGCCGTTCCACAGATCAATGTGATCTCCTTGGGCTCCGGGGCCCCAATAGTTCTGAAAGAAGACTACGCCCGTGCGCCCCTTGATTCCCGGCTTGCGTTCGGCCTCACCGAAAGCCTCTTTTCCGGCGAGTTTTTCGACTTTTGTAGGAAGTTGGGAAGCCGGCGTGCAGAGCCAGTTTGCAAGCTCTTGTGCTCGAATGGCGTACTTTGGTTTGTCTTTCTGCCACGAGCGAGCTCCGGTATAGGTGTTCATGTTCACGCCGGAGCGCATGAGCGCGGCAGACAGGTTGATCGCGCATTGATTCTCATACGTCTGCTTGTCAAGCAGGGGAGGTTCTCCCTTCACGTTCGGGTGGTTACTCCAAAGAGTCGTAAATGCTGGCATAGCGTCGGCCTCCTTTCGAAACCTGACGAATTGGGATTTATCCGCCGCGGCGAATGCGTTGATCGAAGGTGCGGCGACTTTGCGGTGCCTGCGCCGTCGCCTACAGCGACTCGCGCGCGAAGGTGTCGCAGGCGGCGATGTCGCCGCGTGTCAGGCCGGTCTGGAACCAGCGTGTCCGCTGCTCCGCGGTGCCGTGGGTGAAGGCGTCGGGCACGATGCGGCCCTGGCTGCGCCGCTGCAGCGTGTCGTCGCCAACGGCGGCGGCGGCACGCAGCGCTTCTTCGACGTCGCCGACTTCGAGCACGCCGCGGCTGCGCGCGTCGGCGGCCCAGACGCCGGCCAGGCAATCGGCCTGCAACTCGACGCGCACGGACACGGCGTTACTCTCGGCCGGGCCCAGGCGCTCGCGCAGGCGGTCGGTCTTGTCCATCACACCCAGTTGGTTCTGCACGTGGTGGCCGACCTCGTGGGCGATCACGTAGGCCTGCGCAAAGTCGCCCGGTGCGCCGAAGCGGCTGCGCAGTTCGTTGAAGAAGCGCAGGTCGATGTACAGCTTCTGGTCGAGCGGGCAGTAAAACGGCCCCATCGCCGACTGGCCGACGCCGCAGGCCGTCGGCGTGGCGTCGTCGAACAGCACCAGCGTCGGCGCCACGTACGTGCGGCTGGCGGCGGCGAATTTGCGTTGCCAGGTCTGCTCGGTGTCGCCCAGCACGACCGCGACGAAGCGGCCCATCTCGTCGGTCGGCACGCCGCGCTGGCCCTGCACCGGCGCGCTGGCCTGCGGCAAGGCTGTGTCGGCCGCGCCGAGCAGGCCGAGCACGACGCGCGGGTCGACGCCGAAAATCAACGCGACGACGATGGCGATCAGCGCGCCCAGCCCGCCGCCGACCAGCCCGCGCCGGCCCCGCATGCCGCCCATGCCGCGCCGGTCTTCGATGTTGTCGCTGCCGCTGCCGTCGGTACGCATAGCCGCTCCTGGGCGTCTAGGTCGCGCATTCTGCCGCTTTGCCGTCCCGGCGTCCAAGGCTCGTACGCCGCGGCTCAAAGTCTCGAAGCGCCCCGGTGCGGTCCGCCGCGTGTCGGATATTCACGGCTTTGGGCGGTTGACCGCGCTGCCGGCGCTGCGTACGATCTTGTCGCGCGCTGCGTTACGCGCACCATCCCGTGCAAGCCACCCGCGGAGACTGCCATGCCCAAGCCCCGAGCGAAGAAATCCCCCGCCCGCGCCGCCGCCGCACCTGCGCCGCGCCCGCGCCTCGATGCCCGCCCCGACCGGCTGGACTTCCGCGATCTCAATTACCGCGCCGCGCTGCGCTCGCTGCCGCCCACCTTCCCATCGGCGGGCGACGTGGCGCGCCTGCTGCCCGCCTACGTCAAGGCGGGGTTGATCCTCAATCAAGGCAGCGAGGGCGCCTGCACCGGCTTTGGGCTGGCCTGCGTGGCCAATTACCTGCTGTGGCTGCGCCACCTCGACAGCGGCAGCAAGGCACCGTTTGCGCGCGTCAGTGCGCGCATGTTCTACGAGATGGCGCGCCGCTACGACGAGTGGCTCGGCGCCGACTACGACGGCTCCAGTTGCCGCGGCGCGCTCAAGGGCTGGCACCGGCACGGCGTGTGCACGGACGAGGACTGGCCGTATCCGCTGGCGGACGACGAGACGCCGGTCTACGCGCCGCCGCGCGACGGCTGGGAGCGGCGCGCCACCGAACGGCCGCTCGGCGTGTACTACCGCGTCAACCGCCAATCGGTGGTGGACATGCACGCGGCGATCGCGGAGATCGGCGCGGTGTACGTCTCGGCCGACGTGCACGACGGCTGGGACGCCCTGCTGGCGAGCAAGCCGCGGCCGGCGCCGCGCCGGCTGGATGAAGTGCCGTTGATCGGCCCGCCCAAGAATCCGAAAGACGTCGGCGGGCACGCCTTCGCCCTGGTGGGTTACGACGCGCGCGGCTTCATCGTGCAGAACTCCTGGGGCCGGCGCTGGGGCGCGAGCGGCTTTGCCTGCCTGAGCTACGACGACTGGGTCGCCCACGGCACCGACGCCTGGGTCTGCGCGCTGGGGGTGGCGACTTGGGTGTCCGACGCGCGCGCGGCGGCCATCCGCTGGCCGCTGCCGAGCGGCCGCTCGCTCGACAGCCGGGCGCGCGCGGCGCGCGCGCCCAACAACCCGGCCGACGATCCGTGGCCGCTCGACCGCGAGTTCGCGCACGCGGCCTACGAGCCGCTGTCCACCAACGCGGCCTACGGCCACACGCTGGTTGCCGGCAACGACGGCCAGGTGCAGGTGCGCGACATCACCTTCCGCGCCGCCGGCGAGCCGGCCCAGTACGTGCGCAACATCGTCGTCGACGGCCCCGCGCAATGGGCGGACACGCGGCCGGCCGGGCCGCTGAAGCTCGCGCTGTACGCGCACGGCGGGCTGAACAACGAAGAGAGTTCGATCGAGCGCATCCGCATGCTGGCGCCGTACTTCCTCGCCAACGGCGTGTACCCGCTTTTCGTCACCTGGCGCACCGGGCCGGGCGAGACGGTGATGAGCGCGCTGCAGGACTGGATCGGCAAGATTCCCGGCTTCGACCAGAGCAAGGCGGGCGGCTTCCTGGAGTGGGCGGCCGAGCGCGTGGCCGAGGAAAAAGACCGCTCGCTGGAGGCCATTGGCCGCCTCTTCGGCCGCGGCATCTGGAGCGAGATGCGCGAGAACGCCGCCCTCGGCGTCGCAGACGGCCGCAGTCTCGATCTGTTGGCCCGGCATCTGGCGGCGCTGGCGGCGCAGATGGAGACCGCTGGCCGCGAGCTGGAACTGCACCTGGTCGGCCACTCGGCGGGCGCGATCCTGCTCGGCCACTTGTTGCAGCGGTTGTGCGCCGGCAAGCTGGGCGCGCCGGCGCCGCAGGTGGCGAGCGCCACCTTGTACGCGGCGGCCTGTTCGGTGCGCTTTGCCTGCCACCACTATCTGCCCGCGGCCGACGCCGGGCTGCTGCCGCTGGATCGACTGCGGCTGTACTGCCTGTCCGACGCCAACGAGCGCGCCGACGGCCTGCCCACGCCGGTCGTGCCCGCCTACGGCAAGTCGCTGCTGTATCTCGTGTCGCGCGCGCTGGACGACGCGCGCAAGATTCCGTTGCTCGGCTTCGAGCGCGCGCACCTCGATGCGTACATCGACGCCAGCGCGCCCGATCTGCGCGAGCAGTGGGACGCCGACCACCAACCCGATCTGCGCACTTGGCGTGCGCGCTGGGCCGGCGGTGGCGGGCTGCACTTCGTGCGCGAGCGGCAGGTGCCGATCGCCCGCGACGTCAAGACCGGCGACGTCAAGCTCGGCCCCGCCACGCACGGCTCCTTCGACAACAACATCGCCGTGCTGGCGGAGACGATCGAGCGCATCGCCGGCGCGCCGCTGGTCGCGCCGATGGAGTGGCTCGACTACTGATTCGCAGGCCGTTCCCGCGGAAGCGGGAACGACAGCACTGGCCTGAAGCTCCGAAGGAGCGACGACGACACCGCCTACGGCGTCGCGCGCCAGCGCGCCAGCAACAAGGCGTTGCCGACCACGCTGACGCTCGACGCGGCCATCGCCGCGCCGGCAAACACCGGCGAGAGCAAGCCGAGCGCGGCGAGCGGAATGCCGACCACGTTGTAGACAAAAGCCCAAAAGAGGTTCTGGCGGATCTTGCGCACGGTCGCGCGCGACAGGCGAATCGCCGCCGGCACCAGCCGCGGGTCGCCGCGCATCAGGGTGATGCCGGCGGCGTGCATCGCGATGTCCGTGCCGCTGCCCATGGCGATGCCCAGGCCGGCGGCGGCCAGCGCCGGGGCGTCGTTGATGCCGTCGCCTACCATCGCCACCGCGCCGTGCTCGCGTGCCACCGCGCGCACGCGCGCGGCCTTGTCCTGCGGCAACACGTTGGCTTCAAACTGCGCGATGCCCACCGCCTGCGCCACGCGCAGCACTGCGCCTTCGTTGTCGCCGGAGAGCAGCCGGCTTTCGATGCCCAGCGCAGCGAGTTCCGTCACCGCCTCGCGCGCGCCGGGTTTGGGCGGGTCGGCAAAGGCGATCAGCGCCAGTGGCTGCGCGGCGTTGCCCGCGCCCGCGCGGGCGAGCCAGGAGACGGTGTGCCCCTCGGCTTCCAACTCCTGTGCTCGCGCCGCCCAGCGAGCGGTTTCGATGCCTTCGTCCTGCATCAGCCGCACGTTGCCGAACAGATGGCGCCGGCCGTCGAGGTCGGCAGCCACGCCGCGGCCGGGGAGCACTTGGGAGCTGGTGGTGGTGAGGTCTGGCGCCCGTTGTTGAGGGAGCGTTGCGCTTGTCGGTGCGTCGGTGCCTTCTTCGGCGCCCAGCGCCCCCACCCCAACCCTCCCCCGCAGGCGGGGGAGGGAGTTAACCCCCTCCCCTGCGGAGCGGGGGAGGGCGGGGGTGGGGGCGCCGAGCGCTTCGCCTTCGGTGCGCTCCGCCGAGCAGTGACCCTCAGCCGCCTCCCGCACCGCCGCCGCCAGCGGATGCGTGCTCGCGGCGTTGACCGCGGCGGCCAGCCGCAGCAGCGCCGGTTCGCCAAGCTCCGCCAAGGGCAGCACGGCGGTCACGCGTGGGCGGCCTTCGGTCAGCGTGCCGGTCTTGTCGAACACCACCTGCCGCACTCCGCGTGCCCGCTCCAGCGCCTCGGCGTCGCGGATCAGGATGCCGTGGCGCGCGCCCACGCCCGTGCCGGCGATGATCGCGGTCGGCGTGGCCAGCCCCAGCGCACAGGGGCAGGCGATCACCAGCACGGCCACCGCGTTGACGATCGCGGTTTTCGTCCCCGCGCCGGCGCTGAGCCAGCCCACCACGGTCGCGAGCGCCACGGCCAGCACCACCGGCACGAACACCGCGGCCACGCGGTCCACCAGCCGCTGGATCGGCGCCTTGGCGGCCTGCGCGTCTTCCACCAGCCGGATGATCCGCGCCAGCACCGATTCGGCGCCCACCGCCGCGACCTCGACCTCGATGCGCCCGCTGACGTTGAGCGCGCCGCCGGTCACGCGTGCGCCGGGCCCTTTGTCCACCGGCAGGCTCTCGCCGGTCAGCAGCGACTCGTCCACCGCAGTGCTGCCGGCGCGCACGATGCCGTCGGCGGCAATGCGCTCGCCCGGCAGCACGACGAGCAGTTCGCCCACGCGCAGTTCGTCCACCGGCACGTTGCGCTCGGCACCGTCGCGCAGCACGCGCGCCTGCTCGGGCCGTAGCCGGCCAAGCAGGCGGATCGCCTCGCCGGTCTGCCGCTTGGCGCGCGCTTCCAGCCACTTGCCGGTGAGCACCAGCGCGATCACCACCGCGGCGGCCTCGAAGTACAAGTGCGGCGCATGCCCGCTGCCCGCGTGCCGCCACCAGAGGAAGAGCGACAGGCCGTAGGCGGCCGAGGTGCCGAGCGACACCAGCAAGTCCATGTTGCCGGTGCGCGCGCGCAGCGCCTTGTAGGCGGCCACGTAGAAGCGCCGCGCGCACCAGAACTGCACGGGTGTCGCGAGCAGCCATTGCAGCCAAGGCGGCAGCGCGAGCGCGATGCCGAAAGGCGCGGCCAGCATCGGTGCCACCAACGGTGCCGCGAGCAGCAAGGCCAGCAGCGCGTCGCGCCGCAGTCCGGCGGCCGCGTCCGATGCGGGTGTTTGCGCGGCCGTGGTGAGCAGCCGCGCGCTGTAGCCGGCATCGTCCACCGCCGCGAGCAACGCGCGCGGGGCGACACTGCCGGCGACAGCTTCCAGCGTCGCCACCTCGGACGCGAGGTTCACACTGGCGGCCACCACACCGGGCACCGCGGCCAACGCCCGCTCCACCCGCGCCACGCAACTGGCGCAAGTCATGCCGTCGATGGCCATACGCAGTTGTTCGGTGGGCACCTCGTAGCCGGCTTCGTCCACCGCCGCGCGTAGCGCGCGCGCATCGGGCGCGGCGGCTTCGACGGTGACCGACTCTGTGGCCAGATTGACCGCCACTTTCGCGACCCCCGGCACCGCGGCAAGCGCCTTTTCCACATGCGCCACGCAGGAGGCGCAGGACATGCCGCGCACCGGCAGCGTCAAGCGTGTGGTCGTGATCGGGGTCGATGGGGAAGCGTTCATGGCTGTGTGCTCGCAGGGGTAACGTGGCGGCCCCACCAGCGGCGGACTTGTGCACGATAGTCGTCATACGCCCCGCCGTGCAGCGCGGATAGATGGGCCTCTTCCAGCCGCACCTGCACCTGGATCAGGATTTCGGCGGCGACCAGCAGCGCCAGCGTCGGTGCCGCCGGCACCAGCAGTACCAGGCCCACCATCAGCGCGCGCATCGCCAGAAAGATCGGGTTGCGCGAGCGGCCGAAGAGGCCGCCGGTGACGAGCGCCGTCGCGCGCTTGCGGTCGATGCCCACGCGCCCGGAGGCACCCATCTGCTCCTGCGCGGCCCACATCAGCGCCAGCGCGGCGGCGACGATCGGCCAGCCGAGCAGCGCAAGCGGGCCCAGCGGCACCGGCGCAAAGAGTCCAAGCCGCCCCGCAGTGGCCGGGCTCGCCGCCACCAGCACCACCCACAGCGCGGTGCACACGAGCACGAGCCGAAAGCCGCGTCCGACGTAACCGGCGGCGTCGTCGCTGTTTGGCAGTACGACCGGGTTGATGCCGGTGCGGCGAACCACGCGCCAGCTGCGCAGCACCAACGCCAGCGCGAAGCCGAGGACAAACACGGTAAGCAGCGCCGCGGCGGCGGCGCGCGACTGCAAAGGGGAGAGCGCTTCCATGGGCAGAGATCACCAATAGCAATGACGGCAGCCTAAACTCCGTACTCAACTACGGAGTCAAGTGATGGCCGCAACGGCAACAGGGGATCGGCTCACCATCGGTGCGCTGGCGCAGGCCGCCGGCGTGGGTGTGGAAACGGTGCGCTACTACCAGCGGCGCGGCCTGCTGGCGGTGCCAGCGCGCGGGGGCGGCGCGGTGCGCTACTACGGGCGGGCCGACGCAGCGCGGATCGGCTTCATCAAGCGCGCGCAGGCGCTGGGCTTCACGCTCGAAGAAGTGCGCGGCCTGCTGGCGTTGCAAGACGGCACCGACCGCCGTTCGATCCGCCGTATCGCCGCCGAGCGGCTGGCGCAGATCCGTGCGCATCTGCGCGATCTGCGCAAGATGGAGCGTGCACTGGCCGCGGTGCTCGCCGACTGCGAACATCATCCGCAGGCGCCGTGTTGCCCGATCGTCGCCAGCATCGCCGGCCCAACGGCGCCATGAAGCGCCGCGCGCTGACCTTCGCGCTGTTGCTGCCGATGTTTCCCGCCGCTGCATTGCCCGGAGCCGCCGCCGAATGGCAGGTGGTCAACGACGGCGTGATGGGCGGCGTCTCGTCGGCGCAGGTGGCCGCCGCCGCCGATGGCGCGCTGCGTTTCTCCGGCGTGGTGCGGCTCGACTACAACGGTGGCTTTGCGTCGATCCGCCGCGCGGCCACGCTGCCCGCCGACGCCACCGGGCTTGCCGTCACCGCGCGCGGCGACGGCAACCGCTACCGGCTGACGGTGTTCGCGCGCGATGCGCGTACCGGGGCGCGGCAGCCGTTCATGTACTACGCGGTGTTTGATGCCGGCATCCGGACCCAACGCAGCCCTACCGATGACTCTTGCCGAGTTGGGGCGCCCACGCCCCCACCCCAACCCTCCCCCGCAGGCGGGGGAGGGAGTAAGCCCCTTCCGTGCAACGGAGGAGCGGCAGTGACGGCGCGCGCTGAGTTGCGCTTCGCGGACTTTCGCGCGAGCTTCCGCGGGCGGGCGGTGCCGGATGCGCCGCCGCTCGCGGCGGCGGACGTGATCGGCATCGGCCTGATGATCACCAAGGCCGAGCACGCTGCGGGCAGCGGGGCGTTTGCGGTGGAACTGCTGGCGCTGGAGCCGCTGCGCTAGACGCGGCCCGGGTTACGCCGCGCTTCATCCGCGCAGCGCGCCGCCGACCGCGCGTGCCATCCCGAGCGCAGCGAAGGATGTGCTGTTGCAGCCGCCGAAAAGCAGGTTCCTCGCTGCGCTCGGAACGACAGGGTCGGCGCTATGCCTTCTTCTTCGCCTTGCGCTTGGTCTCGAACATCGTGCCGCGGCAGTTCTTCGCGCCACACAGGCAGCGGTACTGCTGCTTCAGCGTCGGTGTCAGCCGGTCGTCGGTGGTGAGCGAGTAGTCGTAGAACAACTCTTCGCCGGCCTTGATCGCGCGCAGCGTGACGATGAAGACGCGGCCGTCGTCTTCTTCTTCGCTTTCGCAGTTCGGCGCGCAGGAATGGTTGATCCAGCGCGCGGCGTTGCCACCGACGGCGGCGTCGATCACGCGTTTGCCGTCGGAGAGCGAGAAGAAAAACGTGTGGCTGTCGTCGTCGGGGTCGGACGGCGGCCGGCGGTCGGCTTCGCGGGTGCCGATGACTTCGCCTTTGTATTCGATCACGCGCTCGCCTTTGGCGAGGTCGCGGCCGGCATAGACGCCGCGGCCATGGATGCGCGAGCGGCGGACGATGTATTTGGGTTTGCGCGTGGCGGTGGCAGGCATCGCGATGGCGGTGGATTTCAAAAGCGGCGCGAGTATGCCGCAAGCCGCTCGATGCTCGCCGCGGCTTGCGCGATGTAGCTGCCGCCGAAGAGATTGGCGTGGTTGAGCAGGTGATAGAGGCGGTACAGCGGATCGCGCTCGCGCGCGCCGGGCGCGGGCGGGCGCTCATCGTCGTAGGCGGCGTAGAACGCCGGCGGAAAGCCACCGAAGAGCCGCGTCATCGCCAGATCGGTTTCGGCGTCGCCGTGGTAGCAGGCGGGGTCGAAGAGCACCGGCGCCCCGCTCGCGTCGAAGGCCAGGTTGCCGCGCCACAGGTCGCCGTGCAGCAGCGATGGACGCGGGCGCTGCGCAGCCAAGAGCCGGTCTGAAGCCGCGCAGGCTTCGTCTTCCAGCGCCGCGAGCGCGGCGTAGCCGTTGCGCCGTGCCAGCGCGAACTGCGGTCGCAGCCGCCGGTCGCGCCAGAAGCGTGCCCAGTCCGCATCCGGCGTGTTGATCTGCGGCGTGGCGCCGATGGTGTTGTTGCGCGGCCAGCCGTGCTCGCGCGCGCCGTGTGCATGCAGTGTGGCAAGCGCGCGGCCGGCGGCGGGCCAGTCGCCATCGTCCTGGAGGTCGATCCACTCCAGCAGCAGCCAGCCGTGGGTCGTGGTCTTGCCATGGGCGATCGCGCGCGGCACGCGCAGCGCGCCGGCGGCAGCGAGTTCGGCCAAGCCTTGCGCCTCGGCGTCGAAGGGATGCGCCGCGGCGCCGAGCTTCAGGCAATACGGGCCGGCGTCGGTCGCCAGCCGCAGCACCTGGGCGATCGAGCCGCCGCCAACCGGCGTGGCTTCGCGCAGGTGCAGGCCGGCACCAAGCGCTTTGCGCAGCGCGTCCGGCACCGCGTCCGGCAGCGGTGCGCGCACATCAAGCGGCCAGCACGAAGTCGAAGCGCAGCGCGCCGCCGTTGGCGAGCATCACCAAGCGCGCGTCGTACAGAAAGTCGCGTGCGTTAAGCGGGTGGCCGTCCAGGTAGAGCTGCGTGGTGAGCAGCCGCCCGCCGGGCTGCTGCACGCGCACGTGCAGGTGCGGTGTGCGGCCCGCGTAGGTGCCGGGGAAAATGGTTTCCAGCCGGTAGCGCCCGTCGGCATCGGCGTACTGATGGCCGCGCAAGCGAAAGCCGCGGTTGTCGTAACGGCCGTCGGCATCGCATTGCCAGAAGTCGAGCAGCGCCCCCACCACCGGCGTGCAGGCCGGCGTCAGCACGCGGCCGGTGAGCGTCAGCGGCTCGCCGCGGATGCCGGGTTCGATCAACCGCTGGCGGCGCGGCGTGTCGGGCGTGTAGAACGGGCCGGCCGACTGTGGCGGCGTTGACCGCCCGCAAGCCGGCGTCGCCTGCGCCGGCAACGGCAGCAGCACGGCGGCGCCGAGCAGCAGCCGCCGGCGCGCGCGGTCGGCAGGCTGGGCGGGCGTCATGCGGTGCGCAGGCGGCCGGACGCCCAACCGGCCAGCCAGTGCGAGCCGCCGGCGATCAGCAGCAGTCCCAGCACGCCCAGCCCCCAGACAAACCAGATCACCGGCACCACCCAGCCGAGCGCGCTGCCGAGCCACGGCGCGGCATCGCGCAGCACTTGAGCGATCCACAGCGCCGCGTCTTGCAACGTGCGCAGCAACGCCGGGTCGATCCACGCTGCGAGCCAGGCCGGCAGTTGGGCGACGGCCTCGCCGGCCACCGCGGTGGCGCCGCCGGCAGCCAGCTCACTCGCCGCCCATTGCGTCAGTTCCGCGGCAAGCACCGCTGCGCCGGTCCACAGCAGCGCCACGAAGCCGAACAGCACCCAGATCAAGGCTTTCATCGTTCTCATCCTCGTCAATTGAGTCCAGCGGCGCACATGCCGCCGTGCGCGCCCAAGTTCAACCCGGGGAAAGCGCGAAGGTCGCGCCCGTTGCACTCCCGGGGCGACGTTCCCGCGTCCGCGGGAATGAAGGTCGAGCCGGACGCGCGTTCAGCCGCCGCCGAGCAACCGCTTGAGCTCTTCCACCGGCCTGCTCTTCAGCACGTCGAGCAGGTTGTTGAACTGGTCGGTCCACAGCGAGAACTCCGGCTTGGGTTCGAGCGGCTCGGTGCGCGCCGCCAGATCGCCTTCGGCAAACACTTTGGGGTCGCGCGCGATCAGCACCCAGTCGGTGCTGCTGGCGGCGGGGTCGTTGGGTACGTCGGCCAGGTTGCGTACCACCAAGCCCTCGGCCTGCGCGATGTTGGCGAGCACCGGCTTCAAGTCGAGAAAGCGGTTGGAGATGTGGATCGCCAGGATGCCGTCGGGTGCCAGGTGCTGCATGTGCAGCGCGATCGCCTCGCGCGTGATCAGGTGCACGGGGATCGAATCGCTGGAAAACGCATCGATCGCCAGCACGTCGAAGCGGCCCGGCTGCCCCGCGACTAGTTCGCGCTCCAGCGACAGCCGCGCGTCGCCCAGCGCGTACTCCATGGTCGCCGGCGTTTCGTTCAGATAGCCGAAGTGGCTGCGCGCGAGCGCCAGCACGTCGGGGTCGAGTTCGTAGTAGCGGATCGTGTCGCCGGCGCGGCCATAGGCGGCCAGCGTGCCGGTACCCAGCCCCACCACGCCCACGCGTACCGGCCCGCGTTGCTGCTTGGCCAGCACTGCCACGCCGATGCCGGAGGTCGGCGAGTAGTAGCTGCCCGGCTCGGTGCGCCGCGCGCCCTGCATGTATTGCTCGCCGTGCAGGATCACGCCGTGCAGCAGGCGGCGCAGTTGCGCCTCGCCGATGCCGCCTTCCTTGACGCGCAGCGTGCCGTAGAAGTTGCGCTCCATCACGATGGCGTTGCTGCGCAGGAACTTGGCGTAGTCCCAGGCGAGGTAGCCGGTGACGCCCAATGCCACCAGCGAGGTCAGCGCCAGGCTCACCACGGTCGGCCCGTGCAGCGCTCGGTTGCGCCAGGCCAGCCACACTGCCAGCGCACAGACGGCCACCAGCGCCAGCGGCAATTCGTAGTAGGCGTTGAAAAGGTGCGGCGCGGCCAGCGCGACAAAGAGCCCGCCCGCCGCGCCGCCGGCCGACAGCGTCAGATAGAACTGCGTCAGATACGCGGGCGAAGGCTTGCGCGCGGCGAGTTCGCCGTGGCAGAAGAGACAGGTGGCAAACATGCCGAGCGCATAGAGCGGCACCGCGAGGCTGATGTCGAGTACGGCGTTGTTGGCGGTCAGCCCGCTCGCCATCAACGCCGCGGCGCCGACGGCGAGCAGCGTGCCCCAGCGCGTGTCGTACCAGCCGCGGCCGCCGCGCCCTTCGAACACGACGATGAAGGTCAGCAGGTACAGCGCCAGCGGCACCACCCACAGGAACGGCGCGCTGGCGATGTTCTGCGTGATGTGACTGGTGGCGGCCAGCAGCAGCACCGAGCCGAGTGCGGCGAGCGCCAACCACAGCAGGTAGTCGGCGGCGGTGGGCGCGGGCCCCGTGTCGGCCGCGGCGCGTGGCGTGCCGACGAGCGGCACCGCGTCGCCCGCGGCGTCGGCTGCGGCGCGCTGCGCCATCCAGGCCGAGGCCGCGCAGGCGAACACGAACAGCGCATAGGCGCCGCTCCACGCCCAGGATTGCGTGCGCGAGTCGGCAAACGGCTCGATCGCAAAGGGGAAGGCGAGCAGGCCGGTCAGCGACCCCGCGTTGGACAACGCAAAGAGGCGGTAGACGGTCTTTTCCGGCAGCCGGTGCGCGACCCACTTCTGCAGCAGCGGGCCGGTGGACGAGAGCAAGAAGTACGGCAGCCCGATGGTGGCGGCAAGCAGCAGCAGGATCGCGCCCGCCGCGTCGGCCCCCGGCGCGGGCTTCAACGCCGCGCTCGGGATGATCGGCAAAAACGCCAGGCTCGCCAGCAGCAGCGCGATGTGCACGCGGCTTTGCGTGCGCGGCGTGAGCCAGCGCGTGGTGCCGTGCGCGTAGGCGTAGCCCGCCAGCAGCACGACCTGAAAGAACACCATGCAGGTCGTCCACACCGCCGAGGTGCCGCCGAACCAGGCGAGGATCTGCTTGGCGACGATCGGCTGCACCAGAAACAGCAGAAACGCCGAAAGCACGATGGTGGCGGCGAACAGGAACATCGGGGGAGGGGAGAGAGACGGACGCAAGACGCCGCCGCTAGCGCGCGGGGCGATGGATTCTCGCATGCACCGCGGCCCGCAACGGCGCGCGCCGCCGCTGCCAAAGTGCTCCGGTCACTGCGGCGCCACCACCGCCCGCAACCGGCCCGCGCACTTGAAGAGCGCCGCCTGCAGCGCCGGCTCCAGGCGCGGCGCGGCCACCAGCACGGCATCGACGTAAACCGCATCGCGCAGCGGGCGCGCCACGACGCCGCTCGGGCACTGGCGGGCGGTGGCCGCCGGCATCACCGTCCAGCCGCGGCCGGCAGCGATCTGCGACAAGGTGGCCGCCGCGTTTTGCGCCGGTTCCTCGCGCGCGGGGCGAAAGCCCGCCGCATCGTACAAGCGCTGGAAGTGATCCCACAGCGTCGGGTTCTCGCTGCGGCGAAAGCGCAGCAGCGGCGGGCCGGCGACCAGCGCCGCCAGCCGCAGCGCACGCTTGCGCGCCAGCGGGTGGCGCGCCGGGATCAGCGCGACGTGCTGCACGCGCGCGATCGGTGCGCTCGGCAGCGAGCCGAGTTCCTGCGGCAACACCACCACGCTTGCATCGAGCGCGCCGCGCTGCAGCTGTTTGAGCAGCGCCAGGCTCGAGCCGAGCACCGGCTCCACCAGCGGCACACCGCTGGCGCGGCGCAGTGCCGTCTCGAAGGCGCCGAAGCGGCTCAGGTCCGACCACCACAGGGCGCCGATGCGCAGCCGCTCGCGCGCCGCCGGGGCCACCGCGCCGATGGCGTGCAGCGCCGCGTCGAACTGCCGCACCAGCTTGCCGAACTCGCGCTGCGCGACCCGACCGGCGGGCGTCAGCGCGGTGCTGCGCGTGTTGCGCGCCAGCAGGCGGCAGCCGAGCGCTTCTTCCAGCGCGGCGACCTGCCGCGACAGCGGCGGCTGCGTTACGTGCAGTCGCTCGGCGGCACGGCGGAAGTTCAGCTCCTCGGCCACCGCGAGGAAGTAGCGCAACTGGCGCAGGTCGATGTTGCGGGCTGCCCGATTCATGCCGAAAAGGTATTGCCGAAAAAGTCATTCCGCCGTGCGCGCGGCGTCGCCACCATGCGCGGCTTGGTAACGGCGCCCGTGCGGGCGCGCAACGAAAGGATGGCGAACATGAGAGCGAGACTAATCGACCCGCAGGCGGCGCGGCGCAGGCTGATCTCGGGGATAGCCCTGATCGCAGCGGGCTTGGCCGGCTGCGGCGGCGGTGGCGGTAGCGAGGCGCCCGCCGCCGCCCCGCAGATCGCGCAGTTTGCGGCGGAGCGCACGAGCTACGCCGTCGGCGAGCGCGCGCGGCTGCGGGCGGACTTCAGCGGCGGCAGCGGGCGCATCGAGCCGGGCGTGGGCGCGGTGGCGAGCGGCGCCAGCGTCGAGACGCTGGTGCTCGACCGCAACGTCACCTACCGGCTGATCGTTACCGGCGCCGATGGACGCACGAGCAGCCGCGAGTTGGCCCTGACCGTGGGCTTCCGCGACAGCTACCAGGTGCTGCCGCAGACGCTCGAAGTCAGCCAGCACGCAGCGGTGGCCACCGGCGACGGCGCCGTGCTGGTGATCGGCGGCTCGCGCGCGGGCGAGAGCGCAACGTCGACGGCGATCGACCGCTTCGACCCCGTCACGCGCAGCTTCACGCGGATCGGCGAACTGCACACCGGCCGCACCGGCCACACCGCCACGCGCTTGCCGAACGGGCGCGTGCTGGTGGTCGGCGGCGCCAGCGCCTTGCAGATCGGCATCGTCGCCGATCTGATTGACGAGCGCACTGGTGCCGTTACTTTCGGCGGCAACCTCGCGCAGCCGCGCAGCCGGCACACCGCCACGCTGCTTGCCGACGGGCGCGTGCTGGTGGTCGGCGGCATCAACCGCAACACGGCCGAACTGTGGGACCCGGCGACCAACACCTGGCGGCTCGTCGCGCAGCGGATGCGCAGCCTGCGCGAGTATCACAGCGCCACGCTGCTCGCCGACGGCCGGGTGCTGATCGCCGGCGGCGCGCCGGCCAATCTCGCCACGCATCAGGCCGAAATCTTCGACCCGCGCAGCGAGACCTTCACGCCGGTGCCCGGTACTGCGGACGGCCCGCGCGCGCTGCACCACGCGCTGCGGTTGGCCGACGGCAGCGTGCTGTTGGCCGGTGGCGAGGCGGTGTACGCCGACGACTCGGCCGAGGTGCTGGCAAGCGCGCTGCGCTTCGACCCCGCCACCGGCCGGCTGGAGGCTGCCCCGCCGCTGGCGCGGGCGCGCACCATTGCCACCGCGGTCGCGCTGCCCGACAACCGGCTGTTGCTCTTCGGCGGCGAGCGCGAGATCGACGCCCCGACCGCCACCGCCGAGGGTTATGGCCGCGCCGGCGGCAGCGCGCTCGCCGCGATGCCTGGCGCCCGTCGCGCCCACAGCGCCACGCGGCTGCCCGACGGGCGCGTGCTGATCGTCGGCGGCGAGCGGCCGGGCGGCTACGCCGGCGAGGTGCTGCTGTACGAGTGACTCTTTTCGGGCCGACTGCGCGCGCCAGCCGTTGAAGAAGTTGTCGTCCCGAGCGTGGCGAGAGATCTGCTGCGGGGACGACGCAAAAGCAGGTCCCTCGCTGCGCTCGGGACGACTTCGGGTGTGTAGGGTTGGCCGGAATGACGCGTCTGCGCCAACACTGCCAGCGCCGAACGCTACACACTCTCGTCGATGCATCATGTGACGCCGGCCGGCGTCTGCAACCGAATCCGATCACCCGAAAGACCATGAAACATCTTTGTCTGCTCCTGACGGCCCTCGCCCTCGCCGGCTGCGCGGCGATCCAGCCGGCGCAGATGGCGCTGCCCGCCGATCTGCCCGCGCGCACCGAGGCCACCACCATCGCCGGCATGGGCGGCGGCACCCGAGGCAGCTTCACCGTCGGCACCGTGGCCGGCAACTACGCGCGCAGCGCCACGCGGCTGGCGTTCTTCGACGATCTCGCGGTGTTCGACCGCGGCGGCGCCGGCTTCAACGCGACCGGCCTCGTGGCCGATGCCACCGTCGAAGCCAGCTGCAAGATGCGGCAGACCACGGTGACGATCGGCATCGTCGGCTTCTCACCCAAGCCGCTCGCCTACGAGTGCGACCTGCGCGCGCGCGGCGCACCGCTGGCCGCGCGCTTCACCCTGCAAGAGTCGCGCGACACATTCGGGCAGGTCACCGCGCAGGCGCAGCGGCGCGGGCCGACCGAGTGGGACGGCGTGGCGCTGACGATCCGCTCGGTGCACACGGTGCAGGGTTCGCCGCTGCCGCTGCAAGCGCCGATGGGTTACGTCTTTGAGCAGGACGGCCGCGCGGTCGGCGCGATCGAGCTGAACGGCCTCACCCCGCGCCTGTGGTTGCCGCCGGTGGGCGACGCCAAGACGCGGCAAACCGTATTGGTGGGGGCCTTGGCGCTGGCGGTCTTTTGGGATCCCGCGCAGCTGTACTGAGCGTCACCCGAGCACGATGTCGAAGGGAAAGACGCCGTCGTCGAACAGGCGAGTAGCGGCAAAGGCGAAGCCCTCGCGCCCGCGACCCCAGAAGTGCATGCCGTAAAGCGTGCCGCGGTCGTCGAGCAGCGCCGAGCCGCTGTCGCCCGGCCGCACGTCGGCCAGGTACTGCACGGTGTTGGAGAACTGGAATACGCGGCCCGCGGTGGCACGGTAGTCGAAGGGCAGCGGCTGCGGGAACAACGACTGGAACACCGCGCGTAGCGGCCCCGGCCGCACCACCGCGGGGCCGGCGCTGCTGCGCGGCGCGGTGCGCAGCGCGGTGAGCACGAGCGGTGTGTCCAGCCGCAGCGCCAGCAGGTCGCGCGTCGTCGCGCGCGCGACCGGGCGGCGGCCCCAGGCGGCGATGCCGTCGACGGCGGGGTCGTCCACCAGCGCCAGCGCCGCGTCGACCGCGCGTTGCGGGTGCAGCGGATCGGCCGGCTCCATCAGGGTGGCGAGCGGGCGGCCAGTGGCGGTGTCCACGCAGTCGGCATCGAAGGGCGCCGCATCCAGCCGCGTTGAGAAGACGTGGTAGCAGGACAGCAGATAGCGCTCGCCCGGGTGGGCGGCGTTACGCACCAGGCAGCAGGCCGCGCCGAAGTCCAGCGGCTGACCGTGGCGGCGCGTGGTGATGCCGGCAGTCAGGTCGAGTGTGGCCTGCGGCGCGCCGCCGGCGAATACCGACACGTCGGTCGGGATGGACACCACGCGCCGCCGGCCGCCGTGGTTGACGGTCGTGCGGATGTGCGGCGGGATCGTGCCGCGACCTGCGGCGGCGCGCGTCCACTTGCGCCGGACCATGAAGCGCAGGCAGATCTCGTCCACCGGGTGCGCCTCCTCGCGCCGCGAGCGGTAGCCGGCGCCCACACCGACCACGTTCGGGTAGCGCCGCGTGAGTTCGGCGCCGCGCCTTTGAGCGACGGCGAGTGCCAGCTGCCACTGCTCTGCGCGCGACAGAGCCGACCACAGGCTCATCGCCGTCAGCGCGTAATGGCCACGTTGTCCGCGCTCACGGTCAGACCCTGGGCGGCGAGCGTCTTGATCGTCAGGGCCTTGAGCTCGGTGTCGGTCGGCAGGGCGGTGCGGCTGCCGGGCGCCGCACCGCTGCGCAGGCGCAGCGCGACCTTGACCTTGGTGGCCGGTCGGCCCAGCGTGGCCTGAAAGAACTGCCCGCCCTGCGTTACCAGCGCCGGCTCGCTCAGCGCAGCGTTCAGTGCGGTGGTGGCGCGGGCGAATTCGTCGCCGGCCGTGGCGCTGCGGTCGCCGCCGCCCGCCGCGCCGGCGGTGGTCGCACCCGACGCGGTCGAATCGACGTACTGCTGGATGCGCAGCGCCGAGTCGCCGCTGCTGCGGGCGGCCTCGATCACCAGTACGTCGTAGGTGTTGAAGGCGATGTTGGTCAGCGGCGGGCGCGGCGCGAGGATGCGCTTCTCGTCTTCTGCGCTAAGCGCGGCGCGCTCGCCGGGCTTGAGGATCGGATACAGCCCCGGCGCCACCACTCGCACGCGCGTGACCTTGACCGTCACCGGCGTGCCGCCCTCGAACGCCGCCTTCGCCGACGGGCCGGCCGCCGCGCTCTGCGGGCCGCCCGAGAGCAGCGCCAGCGGCGCCTCGATCCGCGCGACCGCAAGCTTTTGCAGCGCGCCGAGCGTGGCGGCGTAGCTGTCCAGGATCGGCTTGACCAGCGCGGAGTTATCCACTTGGATGTTCACGCCCTGCAGGTTCCAGCCCTGGCCCAGCGTCAGCGCGCTGGTGGCGTTGCCGAGCCCGGGCTTGGCCATCACCACGTACTGCTCGTCGAAGTCCGGCAGCCACAGGATGTTGAAGTAACGCGGCTGCGGCGTCACCGCAAAGGCGCTGTTGTCGTTCTTGACTTCGTAGCTGAACAGTCCGCCAGCGGGTTTGGCGGCGTCAGGCTTTCTCTCGTCGGCCTTGGCGGGGTCTGGCTTCTTGTCGTCTGTCTTGGCTGCGCCCTCCTTTGGGGTCGCTGCGGCGGCGGCTGCGGCCAGAGCGCCCGGCGTGCCGACCGGCGCGCTCTGCGGGCCGCCGGTCACCGGCTCGCCGCGCGCAAGCACCTGGGTCGAATCGACGGCGATTGCGCCCAGCCCCTGCCGGTCGCCCTTTTGCAGCAGCGCGTGGACGATGGCGTCCAGTCCTGCGGGCACCTGTGTCAGCAGCACGTAGTTGCCGTCGGGCGTCAGTTGGCCGCGTGCGATGTACACCTCGCTTGCAACGATGAACGGCTCGAACACTGACACGTACGGCCGCGGCAGGTAGTAGCGCGCGCCCTCGGCCGCGCCCTCGACGAGCTTGCCGGTGGCGGGATCGACCTTGTAGATCGCCACCGACGAGCAGCCGGCCAGCAAGGTGGCGGCAAGCAACGCAAGCGGAGCGGCAAGGCGGTGGGAGTGGCGGCAGGTCTTCATCGGCGACTCCATGCGGCGTAAACGGCGACTCAAGTAGACGCCTGCACGGGGGCGAGCGCAACGGCAAATTCGCCCGCGGCCACCCGCGTAGGCGGGATCGGCGGTCGGGCCGGCTGCGGCGACGGTGCCAGCCGACGGGCCTTGCCGCCGCCCGCTGCCGTCGCCGCGTGAGTGAGGAGAGTTCGGGGCGTAGCTCGCCGCCGATCGTCACTCCGCCACGAAGCCCGCCGCCTTGTGGCTGCCGTCGCAGTAGGGCTTGTTCTTCGACTGGCCGCAGCGGCAGAGCCAAGTTTCGGTGACGCGGCTGACGGTGCGGCCGGTGCCGGTGACGACTTCCAGCGGATCGGTCACTTTCAACGGGCCGTCCTTGATCGGCGTCGCCGCCACTGGGCCGTTGCGCTGCGCGAGCGGCTCGGACTTCACTTCGGCCAATTCGCCGGTGGCAGTGAAGCCCGCCGCTGTGTGGCTGCCGTCGAAATAGGGTTTGTTCTTCGACTGGCCGCAGCGGCACAGCGTCAGCCGCAGCCCCTCATCCTTGCCCGCGACGGTCAGCGGCGCGTTGAAGGCGAGCGGGCCGTTTTCGCGCACGCGCACGGTGTTGACCCGCGGTGCGGCTTCGCCCGTGCCGCCGTCGGTGCGCTCGACGCGGATCGCGCCGGACGGGCAGGCGTGCGCCAGCGCGACCAGTTCTTCGGGCGTGGCGGCGTCGGGGTGGATTCACTCGCCCTTGACGTTGGGCACGAACACGTCGGGGCGCTCCAGCACGCAGTGGCGCGAGTGGATGCAGCGCTGGCCGTCGAAGTGGATGGTGGCTTTCTTTCCGGCTACGGTTTCCATGGCGGCTCCTCGGGAACGGGCTACACACTTTGACACAGCCGCGCGGTCGCCGCCAGCGAGAAGCGCGTAACAGAAGGCGGCTCTAACGGGCCGGCGGTTTGACCGCAGGCAAAGCGGGCGTTGCTGCCAGGCATCAAATGCGCTCCGACGCTTTCGAGTGCCTGGTGCGAGCATGTTCAACAATGCCGAATCCCGCCTGCCGCGGCCTGCGCGGCGGCAGTTCCTGAAGATCTCCGCCGCCACGTTCGGCGCGGCGGCGGCGGGCGGCGCGGCGATGCAGGCGTTGCGCCCGGCGCGCGCCGAGCGCGGCATCCGCACGGTGCCCACCACCTGCGACGTGTGCTTCTGGAAGTGCGGCGCCATCGCCACCGTGCGCGACGGCAAGCTACGGAAGATCGAGGGCAATCCGCTCGACCCGCTGTCGCGCGGCCGGCTGTGCCCGCGCGGCACCGGCGTCATCGGCGCCCACTTCGACCCCGACCGGCTGCAACGCCCGTTGCTGCGCGTGGGCTAACGCGGCAAGCAGCAATGGAAAGCGGTGTCCCGGGAAGAAGCGCTCGACTTCACCGCCGGCAAGTTGAAGGCGCTCGCCGCCCAGCACGGGCCCGAGACGGTGGCCTTCTTCAAGCACGGCATCGGCGCCTATTACGTGGAGCACGCGCTCAAGGCCTTCGGCACGCCCAACGTGGCCGCGCCCAGCTTTGCCCGGTGCCGCGGCCCGCGCGACGTGGGCTTCAACCTCACTTTCGGCACCGACCCCGGCTCGCCCGAGACCACGGACATTTCGCACACCCGCTGCCTGGTGCTGGTCGGCTCGCATCTGGGCGAGAACATGCACAACTCGCAGGTGCAGGAGTTTGCCGACGCGCTGCGTAACGGCGCCACGGTGATCGTGGTCGATCCGCGCTTCTCGACCGCGGCGAGCAAGGCCAAATACTGGCTGCCGATCCGCCCCGGCACCGACACGGCGCTGCTGCTGGCGTGGACGAACGTGATCGTCCGAGAAGGGCTGTACGACCGCGAGTTCGTCGGCACGTACGGGCTGGGCTTCGACCAGTTTGCCGCCGCGATTGCCGGCAACACGCCGCAGTGGGCCGCCGAGCAGACGGGGCTGGACGCCGCGCTGATCGAAACCACCGCGCGCGAAATCGCCCGTCACCGCCCGGTGTCGCTGATCCACCCCGGCCTCCGCTCCACCTGGTACGGCAACGATGCGCAGCGCGGCCGCGCGCTGGCGCTGCTCAATGCGCTGATGGGCAACTGGGGCCGCCAGGGCGGCTTTTACCTGCCGCATTACATCGGCATCGACGAGTACCCGGGCATGCCCAGCTACCCGAAGTCGGCGCGCGGCAAGGCGGACAACCCGGTGGTCGATGGCCGCAAACGCTGGCCGTTTGTCAGCCAGGCGGTGACGACCGGCCTGCGCGAGGCGACCATCACCGGCGAGCCTTATCCGGTCAAGGCTTGGGTGGTGGACGCGACCAACCTGTTGCAGGCGATGCCGGGCCGCGCGCGCACGCTGGAGGCGATCGACAGGCTCGACCTGCTGGTCGTGATCGACACCGTGCCCTCGGAAATCGCCGGCTACGCCGACGTGGTGCTGCCCGAGGCGGTTTATCTGGAGCGCTTCGACACGCTCAACGACGACTGCCTGCGGCTGTCCTTCCTCGCACTGCGCCAGCCGGTGGTCGAGCCGCCGCATGAGCAAAAGGCCGGCTGGTGGATCGGCCGCGAACTCGGCAAGCGCCTCGGCGTGGAGGCGTTCTTCCCGTGGAAGGACATGGAAGACTGCCTGCGCACGCGGATTACCAACGCCGGGTTTAACTGGGACGAGCTGCGCGCCAAGGGCATTTTGACCGGTCCGCCGCAGCCGATTTACGTGGACGACGGCGCCGCGCTGGAGTTCGGCACGCCGTCGGGCAAGGTCGAGTTCTACAGCGCGCAACTGGCCGACAAGGGCTTCGATCCGGTGCCGCGCTACGAGCCACCCGACCCGGCACCCGCCGGCATGCTGCGCCTGATTACCGGCCGCGCACCGATGCACACCTTCTCGCGCACGCAGGGCAACGCGTATCTGCATGGGCTGATGCCGACCAACGAGGTGTGGATCCACCCGGCGCAGGCCGCCAAGTTCAAGCTGCGCGACGGCCAGCGCGTGCGGCTGCGCAACCAGGACGGCGTGGTGAGCGACCCGGCGCCGCTGCGCGCCACCGAGCGCATCCACCCCGAGTGCGTGTACATGGTGCACGGCTTCGGCCTGACCAACCCCGAGTGGAAAACCGGCTACCGCCACGGCGCCAGCACGGCGCAACTGACCACGCGCGTGAAGATCGACCCGCTGATGGGCGGCACCAGCATCCACACCAACTGCGTCGCGCTCGAAGCGGCCTGAGGACGCCACCATGACCCGTTACGCGATGGCGATCGACACCCGACTGTGCGTCGGCTGCAACGACTGCGTGGTCGCCTGCCAAACCGAAAACGACGTGCCGCCGGGCTACTTCCGCAACTGGATTACGACCGAAGTGCGCGGCGCCTTTCCCACCCCGGCGCTGGAGATCCGCTCCGAGCGCTGCAACCACTGCGAGAACCCGCCCTGCGTGCACGCCTGCCCGACCGGCGCCAGCCACGTGAGCGACCTGGGCGCGATCGTGATGGTCGATCGCGACAAATGCATCGGCTGCAAGGCCTGCGTGGTGGCCTGCCCGTACGGGGCACGCTACATCCACCCCGACGGCTATGCCGACAAGTGCACCTTCTGCGCGCACCGCGTGCGCGAGGGTAAGGACCCGGCCTGCTCGCCGTGTGCCCGACGCACGCGATGGTCTTCGGCGATCTCGACGACCCGGCGAGCACGCTGCGCCACCAGCTCGCCGCGCGCCGTTGGCACACCCTGCTGCCCGAAGCCGGTACCCGGCCGCGGGTGTTCTATCTGACGCAAGGCTGAAGGACCCGCCATGCATGAACTGATCGTCAACCGCCGCCAGCCCGAAGCCGATCCGGTGCTGTACGCCTGGAAGTGGGAAATCCCGATCGACCTTTTCTTCGCCGCTGCGGTGGCGGGGATGATGATGCTGGGCGGGCTCGCCCTGGCGCGCGCGCTGCGCAACGAGCGCTTCCCGGTGCGCGTGCATGCGCCGTTGCTGGCGTTTGGCCTGGTGCACATCTGCCTGATCGCGCTCTTCCTCGACCTGTCGCACAAGCTCTACGTGTGGCGGCTGTACTTGACGCTGCAACCGGCCGCGCCGATGTCCTGGGGCTCGTGGGTGCTGACCGGCAGCTATGTGCTGTTGGCGGCCACCGCGCTCGTCGATCTGCCGGCGCGCTGGCCGTGGCTGGCGCGACGGCTGCCGCTGGTGGCGCGCGTCAGCGTCTGGCTAGGCGCATCGCGCACGCGGCTGGCGTGGCTCGCCTGGGCCAACATGGTCTTCGGGCTGACGCTGGCGCTCTACACCGGCGTGCTGCTGGCCACGATGGTCGCGCGCCCGCTGTGGAACAGCATGGTGCTGCCGCCGCTCTTTCTCGCCTCGGGGCTGGCCTCGGGCGCGGCAATCATGGCGCTGGCGGCGCGCTTCGTACCGCTGCGGGCGGCGGCGCCGGCCGGCTTCTTCGGCGGCCTCGTCAACGCGCTGATCGTGCCGGCCCCGGGCGGGGCGCGCAGCGACGCGGATGCCGGCTGGTTCACCCGTGCGGCGCTCGTGTTTCTGGTCGCGCAGGCGGTGTTGCTGGCGCTGCTGGCGATCGGGCTTGCCACCAGCGGGGCGTCGCAGGCCGTCGCGCTGCAACTGATCTGGAGCGGCGCGTTTGCGGCTGCCTTCTGGTCGCTGGTCGTGGTCGCCGGGATCGCGCTGCCCGTGCTGTTGCTGGCTGGGGCGCGTCGCCTGCCGGCGTTCGCCACGCCCGTTGCGTTGGTGCTGTTGCTGGCCGGTGGGCTGGCGTTGCGCTGGGTGCTGGTCGATGCCGGGCAGGCGAGCCGGTTCTTGTCGGCCGCGGGGCTGTAGGCGCCGCGGCCGGGTTGTGTTGTCTTTGCAGCGGAGGTTCGTGATGAAACGCAGTGTGTGGGCCACGGTGGCCGTCGTTCCGATGTTTGCGGCCGGTGCCGTGCTGGCGCAGACGGCGCCGGCGGCCAAGCCGACGATGCCCAAGGTGTGCATGAACTGCCACAAGCCGGCCGCCAATACGGTGTCCGGGTACTTCGACAGCGTGGCGTTCAAGACGACCTCGGTCCAGCTGGGCCTGGACGGAACGACCGAGATCGTGCGCTTCGACCCGAAGACGGTGAAGGTGATCGACGCCGGCGACGCCAAGCCGGTCGAACATCTGCGCGAGGTCAAGAAGGGCCACGAGGCGCAGGTCGCGTTTGCCGAGCGCGACGGGCAAAAGTGGGCGACCGAGATCCGCTTCAAGGGCCCGATCAAGATCGCCAAGGACAAACTCGCGGACTACGCCTTCGTGCGCGACGTGGTGGACAAAGGCCCGGCGGCGAGCAAGGTGGTGCTGATCGACTCGCGCCCGCTGCCGCGCTTCCAGCAGGGCACGATCCCGGGGGCGATCAACCTGCCGTACCCGTCGTGGGACAAGTTCGTCAACCTGCTGCCGGCGGACAAGGCCACGACGATCGTCTTCTTCTGCCAGGGCCGACCTGCCAGATGAGCCCGAGCTCGCTGCGCAAGGCCGAAGCGCTCGGCTACACCGCGGCCAAGGTCTACCAGGCCGGCGTGCCCGAGTGGCAGACCAAGGACTACCTGCTGACCAACCCGCGCTTCGTCAAGGAGGCGTACCTCGACAAGGACATCCCGGCGGTGATCGTCGATGCGCGCAACGTGGACAGCTCCACCGGCGGCCACATCAAGGGCGCGGTGGCGCTGCCGCCGGCGGCAGCGGCCAAGCTCGGCGCCAAGGATCTGCCCGATCCGAAGCTCGCCGCACCGTTCATCGTCTTCGACGGCCGCGGCGGCGCGGAGTCGGTCGCCGTCGCGCGGGCGCTGATCAAGGCGGGCCAGACCAATGTGCAGGTGGTCGATGGCGGGCTGATCGGCTGGCAGGCGGCGGGTTTCCCGATCGAAGCCGGGGTGCCGGCGGCGACCCGGATCGCCTACGCGCCCAAGCCGCGGCCCGGCTCGGTGCCGGCCGATGAGTTCGTCAAGCTCGCGCAGAACACGCCGGCCGACGTGCTGATCCTCGACGTGCGCAATGCCGACGAAGCCAACGCCGGCATGATCAAGGGCGCCATCCTGATCCCCGACGAAGAACTCGCCGCGCGCATCAAGGAGCTGCCCAAGGACAAGCGGATCGTCACCCACTGCGCCTCGCGCGTGCGCGCCGAGATGGCCTATCACAAGCTCAAGGACGCCGGCTACAAGGCGGGCTTCCTGAACGCCGACATCGAGATCGCCAAGGACGGATCGATCAAGGTGACGCCGAAGGGGTGAGCGGCGATCGGCGCATCTCGTTCCCGACCGCAGGCGAGGAATCCCGGTGTCGCAACTCCGCTGGGTGACCTGCATCACACTGCGGCGCGACGGCGACGCCCAGAATCGAGCGCCACGGCCTTTGCCTGCAAGGGAGATTGAACGATGAGCGTTGTCGCTTCCATGCCGCCCGCGGCCGCCGCGCCGCGCGAAACCAGCGCGCTGACCGGGCGCTTCATGAACCCGTATCTGGCCGGCTTTGGCCTGGGCCTCGTGCTGCTGGCCGCGTTCTTGATCATGGGCCGCGGCTTGGGCGCGACCGCCGCTTCGGCCTCGGTCGTCGCCTGGCTTACCGGCCTTGTCGCGCCCGAGTGGACGGCCAACAACCCGGCGCTGAAGAACTACTACGCCGAGCCGCCCTGGATCAACTGGACGTTCTATCTGGTGGTCGCGGCCTTTGTCGGCGCGTGGGTGTCGGCCAAGCTCGCCGGGCGCATCCGCTGGCGGGTTGAAGGCGGCCCGCACGCCACGATCCAGATGCGCTACGCGCTGGCCTTTGCCGGCGGCGCAATCGCCGCGTTTGGCGCACGGCTGGCCAAGGGCTGCACCAGCGGCCAGGCGCTCACCGGCGGTGCGCAACTGAACCTCGGCTCCTGGGTTTTCATGCTCGCGGTGTTTGCCGGCGCCTATGCGCTGGCGCTGCTGGTGCGGAGGGAATGGCGATGACTCTGCCTCTCTACGGTTTCGAGTTAATCGGTGATGGCACCGGCCTGCTGGTCGCGCTAGGGCTGGGCTTCGGCTTCGGCTGGTTTCTGGAGCGCGCGGGCTTTGGCAGCGGCTGCCGGCTGTGCGGGCAGTTCTATCTCTACGACATGACCGTGCTCAAGGTAATGTTCACCGCGATCGTCACCGCGGCGGTCGGGCTGTGGCTGTTCTCCACCGTCGGCTTGCTCGATCTAGAGTACGTCTACACGACACCCACCAGCCTGACCGCGCAGTTGATCGGCGGGTTGTTGCTTGGGGCCGGCTTCATCATCGGCGGCTACTGCCCCGGCACGTCCGTCGTGGCGGGAGCGACGGGGGCCAAGGACGGCTTCGTGTTCGTCGGCGGTTTTGCCGTGGGGGTGTTCGTCTACGCGCTTTTCCCTGGCGTGGAAGCCTGGGTCAATGCCAACAGCATCGGTGCGGTGACACTGCCGCAGGTGTTCGGCATCTCTTACAGCGTGATGGTGGCGATCCTGGTGGTTGCCGCGTTGGCCGCCTTTGTCGGCGCGGAGTGGAGCGAGCGGAAGTTTGCGTACCTGCGGCCGAAGTAGAGCGATTCCGATCTCGGTACAGGTCACCGCGGCGGGACGACGGCCACTACAGCGCCAGTTCTGCTTGATTGGAACCTGGCGCTGGCGCCGGCCTGCCTCGGCGGTCGCCCGGGCCTGCCGGCGTTCGCTCGCTGCGCGCGAGTTCCGTGTGCGGAAGCGTGCGTTGCGCACCTGCTGGTTCTGGTGCAACGCCAGCCGTGGATCGTCGATCGCCGCCGCGTCCAGTCGCGCGCGGAACAGCGCTCGGTGTACGCCCCGCCATCCGTCGGCATCCGGCCCCAGCGCCTCATACGGCGGGTGCGGCGTCGGCAACGCGCCGGCCTGCCCCAACGCATTGGCCCGATAGCTCGTTCAGCGGTAATGCGCCGTATCGCCCACCATCGCCGCCCCCACCGGGTTCAACTCGATGTGGCGCTGGCAAGCGAGCAAGTAGCTATCGGCCTGGATCGCCGACGGGCTGTAGCCGCTGTCCCACGGCGCAGCGGCACGCCGCGACGTGAGCAGCAGGTGAACGTGGTCGATCATCACCGCATGAGCGTGCAAAGCGCAATCGACCTGCTCCAACGCGGCGCCGGGCCAGTGCAGGTAACCGGTGTAATCTGCATTGACAAGAAAAGGCGCGTCTCGCGGTCGTGGTTGCGCCGGACTATGTGCGGCGGGACGCCGTCGAGGTGCACGCGAGGGCCGCGGGGTGTGCGGCTCCGTAGCGGAGATCGGGAAACGAGTCGAACCCACTCCCTTTTGCTCCTCGTCGGCGCGCATCACCGTTGGCTCGGCGCAGTGGTTCGTCGCTCACGGATTCTCCCCGGCGCGCCATCGGCAGGCGCACTTTCTAACGTGGAGCACACAAGTGCAGACCGAAGACAAGGAGCGAGCACTCGACCTCGCCGCCCGTTTCTGCAACGAACGCCATCCCGCCTGCGAAGCCGCTTTCCTCTGCGGCAGTTGGGCGCGAGGGCAGCAGCACGATGGATCGGACATCGATCTCGTGATCGTCGATCCCGCTGTCGCAGGGCAGCGATTCGAAGGAATTTGGTTCATGGGCCACGTTCTCGACACCTGCGTGGCCGAGTACAACGCGCTCGTCCGGCTGTTCGAAGAGTGTGTCGCGTATCGAAGCGCGCCCGTACCGCAGCAGATGATGGACTGCATTCAGGTACGCGGAAGCCCGGATCTGGGCGCCAAGTTGAAGCGGCTTGCAGCGAAGGTCGTCGTCGGCGGGCCTGCGCCGCTCACCGATTCCGAGCGGCGGGAGCTTCGCTGGGAAATCTCGACGCTGATGGTCGAGCTGAGGCATGCCTCCGCCGCCGACCTCTTCTCTCTATCCGCGCAGTGCCATGTCCAGCTCTCGCGGGCGTGGTTGGCAATCGCCAACGCACGGCGTTGCGAGCGCAAGCATCTCGCCCGCGCGGTCGAGAACTCAAACCCGGAACGGTCGGCCAGACTCGACCGGGCGCTCCTCCGCTGCTGTGCGGGCGATCGGGACGAGATGCTGCGCCTTGCGGGCGAACTGCTCGAACCGTTGGGCGGCTTCGACCGGACGTACTGTGAGGTGTATCCGTAGGGAGAGCCTTCAAACCGGTCGACGCAGCCGACGTTGGCGAAGTGCCGAGACGCGCCGACTGCGCAGAATCTCGGCTCGCGTCGCTGCCGTTCGCGCATGACGCGCAGCGGTTGCGCCGGCAGATACACTGCGGGCAAGCTTGCGGGGAAGAGTGCCGTGGCCCGGTGGTCCGGCCGGACTTCAAATCCGGTAGGGGTTGCCAGCAATCCCTGGTGGGTTCGACTCCCATACTCTTCCGCCCCAGTATTGCGCCGCAGGCGCAATACTGGGGCG
>JAJTHJ010000397.1 GCA_021298875.1 Burkholderiales bacterium
GGTGCGGTTGATCGAAAAGAAGCTCGCGCGCCTCAAGCCCGACGACCTGGGTCTGCCCGACATCCAATTGCTGCTCACCGAAGAACTCGCGGTGATCGATAACCTCTCCGGCCGCGCTTACGTGATCGTGTACGCAGACGCCACGCACCCCGAGGGCTACGCCCGCGCACGCGAGCGGCTGCGCGAGTTGCGGAGCCGCTTGGCGCGGCCGGTCGAGCCACCGCACACGCGCGCCAGCGTGCGGCGGCCCGAGCGGCGCGAATTCGCCCAAGCCGACTACCTGCGCGCGGTCGAGCGCGCCAAGGAGTACATCGCCGCCGGCGACGCGATGCAGGTGGTGCTCGGCCAGCGCATCAGCAAGCAGTACGCGGATGCGCCGCTGTCGCTGTACCGCGCGCTGCGCACACTGAACCCGTCGCCCTACATGTACTACTACGACTTCGACGACCATCAGGTGATCGGCGCCTCGCCGGAGATTCTCGTGCGCAGCGAAGACCGCGTCACGCCCGCCGGGCACGAGCGCATCGTCGCGCTGCGGCCGATTGCCGGCACGCGCCCGCGCGGCGGCACGCCCGAGCAGGACGCGCTGCTCGCCGCCGAACTGGCCGCCGACCCCAAGGAGCGGGCCGAGCACCTGATGCTGATCGACCTCGCCCGCAACGACATCGGCCGCATCGCGGAGACCGGCAGCGTGCGCGTGACCGAGCAGATGGTGGTCGAGCGTTACTCGCACGTCCAGCATCTGGTAAGCCACGTCGAAGGGCGCCTGAAACCGGGACTCTCCAACCTCGACGTGCTGCGCGCGACCTTCCCCGCGGGCACGCTCTCCGGCGCGCCCAAAGTGCGCGCCATGGAAATCATCGACGAACTGGAACCGACCAAGCGCGGCATCTTCGGCGGCGCGGTCGGCTACCTCTCGTTCGCCGGCGACATGGATCTCGCGATCACCATCCGCACCGGCGTGGTCAAGGGCAACGTGCTGTACGTGCAGGCGGGTGCCGGCATCGTCGCCGATTCGGTACCCGAAGCCGAGTGGCGCGAGACGGAGGCCAAGGCGCGGGCCGTGCTGCGCGCCGCAGAGCAAGTGGAGGACGGTTTCGATGGTGAATAGGCAACCCCCTCCCCTGCGAAGCGGGGGAGGGTTGGGGTGGGGGCGGTGCGCTGCTGGCGCAAGTTCGGAGCTGATATGACTCTCATCGACCTGCGCAGCGACACCGTCACCCGCCCCAGTGCCGGCATGCGCCGCGCGATGGCCGATGCCGAAGTCGGCGACGACGTCTTCGGCGACGACCCCACCGTCAACCGCCTGCAAGCGGTGCTCGCCGAGCGGCTGGGCTTCGAAGCCGGCCTCTTCATGCCGAGCGGCACGCAGAGCAACCTCGCCGCGCTGATGACGCACTGCCAGCGCGGCGACGAGTACATAGTCGGCCAGAACGCGCACACCTATCGCTACGAAGGCGGCGGCGCCGCGGTGCTGGGTTCGATCCAGCCGCAGCCGATCGACAACGAGGCCGACGGCACGTTGCCGCTCGACAAGATTGCCGCCGCGATCAAGCCGGACGATCCGCACTTTGCACGGACACGTCTGCTGGCTCTGGAAAACACCATCGGCGGCAAGCCGGTGCCGCTCGCCTACTGCGCGCAGGCGACCGCACTGGCGCATGGGCGGGGCTTGGCCACGCATCTGGACGGCGCGCGCCTGTTCAACGCCGCGGTCGCGCTTGGTGTGGAGCCGCGTGCCGTGGCGGCTGGCTTCGACTCCGTATCGGTCTGCCTGTCCAAGGGGCTGGGCGCGCCGGTCGGCTCCGTCCTGCTCGGCAGCCGCGACTTCATCGCCCGCGCCCGTCGTCCGCGCAAGATGCTTGGTGGCGGCCTGCGCCAAGCCGGGGTGCTGGCGGCTACGGGGCTATACGCGCTGAAACACAACGTCGCGCGGCTGGCAGACGATCACGCCCACGCGCAGCGACTGGCCGATGGCCTGCGCGCGCTCGGCCTCAATGTGGACGGGCCGCACACCAACATGGTGTTCGTGCAATGGAAGCCCGAACAGGCGGCATCCCTTCAAGCGTTCATGGCCGAGCGTGGCGTCTTGGTCTTGTCCGGCGCGCGGCTGCGTCTGGTCACGCATCTGGACGTGGACACTGCGGGGGTCGAGCGCGCCTTGGCGGCGTTTGGCGAGTTCCTGGCAAGGGGTTTTCAATGAACCGCTCGCGCACTCTGGAACTGCTACGCCAGATCAAACCGGAATTAACGCGCCGCTTCGGCGTGCGCGAACTTGCCCTCTTCGGTTCAACTGCGCGCGGCGAGGCGCGATCGGACAGCGATGTGGACCTGCTGGTCACCTTCGATGGACCGGCGACCTCGGAGCGTTACTTTGGCACCCTCTTCGCGGTGGAGGATGCGCTGGGTTGTCCGGTGGACTTGGTTACGGACAAGGGGCTACGACCCGAACTGTCGCGTGCCGTCGCGCGTGATCGAATAGCACTTGGCGACTAGCGCGAAGCGAAATGCTTGTATCGACTCTCTCACCCGACGGGCGGACGACTGCGCCTGCGAAAGTTCGCAGCGCCCTCGGTCTGCGTTCAGGCCAAAGGGTTGAGTGGACTCCGCTGCAAACGGGTGCGCTGCTTCTGCGTCCTCGTGCATCGGCCGACCTGCTTCGCCCTCGAAACATTGAATGCAAAGTCGGAGGACTGGAAGATGAACCAGATCGTCGTGGTTGATGTCGAGACGACCGGCTTTTCGCCATCTCGCGATCGCATTGTCGAGTTCGCCGGCATACGGATGAATACCGACGGGAGCGTGGTTGACGAGTTCGTTACCCTCATCAACCCTCAGCGCGACGTAGGCGCTACGGCCGTTCATGGTCTCAGCGCAACGCTCCTTAGTCGGGCACCGGTGTTTTCGGAAGTTGCCGACGCTGTCGAGCAGTTCCTCTCGAGCGGGGCCGCAATCGCGGGTCACAACATCCGCTTTGATCTGCGAATGCTGGATGGCGAGATCGAGCGAGCGGGTCGACGCCGCAGCGAACGGCCAGCGCTTTGCACGATGCAACTTGCGGGCGGCGGGCGACTCGATTACTGCTGCCAAGCGCATGGCGTTGAATTGCAGCGCACGGTACACGACGCGCTTGGCGATGTGCGTGCGACGGGCAAGCTGCTTGCCGCGCTCCTTCGGGGCCGGCGCGATACCGTTCGGTGGATCGAAAGTCTCGAACCACCGTCGCGGTGTCGCGACGCATGGCGAGGCGTTCGCTGTCTCCGCCGGGAGGAGGCTGCAGCCCAGACACGCAGCACGCCGAGTTTCATTTCCAGGCTGTTGGCGCAAGCGAGTGTGCGTAGCCCCTTGCGTGACGACGACCCCGACGCATTAGCGTATCTGGCGGTGCTCGACCGCGCTTGCGAGGATCGCTTGTTGTCGGAAAGTGAGGCGGCAGCTTTGTTGGATACCGCGAACTGCCTCGGGCTCGCCGGGGATACGGCTCGAAGCCTGCACCTGCGCTTCTTGGAGCGCCTAGCTCGCACCTACCTGCTCGACTTCGCTTTAAGCCAAAGCGAGCGTGACGACCTTGATGTCTGCGCTCGATTGCTCGGAGTCGCCGACGAGTTGCCCGGGTTGATCGCACGCGTGTCCCAGGAAGGTGCTACGCAGCAAAGCGGTGTTGGCGTCATCCCCGGGCTGTCCGGTGCAAGTATTTGCTTTACGGGCGAGGTCGACTTGACTTGTGGCGGTCGCCCCCTCACCCGGGAATCACTGGAGGCCATTGCCGCCGAGGCTGGCTTGGTTGTCAAGCAGTCCGTGACCAAGTCGCTGGACATTCTCGTGGCGGCCGACCCTTTGTCGGAGTCGACTAAAGCACGCAAGGCTCGGCAATATGGGATAAGAGTCATGCACGCGGCGGAATTCTTGCGTCGAATCGGAATTCAAGTTGGCTAACGCTTGGGCGAGGAAGTCCAAAATGCAAAGTCGTGGTGATTCTGTGGATATCCATTCATACGAAGAAACTTGCGGCGCGCTCTTTGTCGTAAGTGAAAACACGTTCGTGCTCTCCTCGCCCGACGCAAGCTTCGAGGTCGAATTTGCCGCCAAGAAGGAAGATGAAGGTGTTCGTCGTACCTACTCGCTTTTCGATAAGAAGCAAGGCGCAACGACGCCCGACGTTTGGGGCAGCCGGGACTCGGCCTCGCAAGGCGTGCTTGCGGCACGGCTCATCGCTTTTTCGCAGTATCGCGTTGTTCGCGTCATCGCAGGGTGGCGACTGGTCTGTGAGAAGTGTGGGCGAACTGACGAAGAGGGCACAGGCGCTGGGCTGCCGCCAAGAAAAAGCTCAAAGTGCGCGACGTCGGACTGTCGCGGGGCCTTGCGGCTAGAGCAAGTCAGCGGCGACCGCAACCAGTGCGCCGAGCCATTGGTGCGCCTTGAGATGGCGACCCGCCACGTTGCTGGATGATCTGGTAGGACCTCGTTCTCATTAAATCGAGCTGCGGCCATGCTGCTGATGATCGACAACTACGACAGCTTCACCTACAACCTCGTCCAGTACTTCGGCGAACTGGGCGAGGAGGTGCGCGTGGCGCGCAACGACGAGATCGCGGTGGACGAGATCGCCGCGCTCGCGCCGGCGCGCATCTGCATCTCGCCCGGCCCCTGCTCGCCGACCGAGGCGGGCGTGTCGCTGGCGGTGATCGAGGCCTTTGCCGGTAAAGTGCCAATCCTCGGCGTGTGCCTCGGCCATCAGGCCATTGGGCACGCCTTCGGCGGCACGGTAATGCGCGCGCAGACGCTCAAGCACGGCAAGACCGACGCCGTCGAACACCGCGGGGTCGGCGTGTTTGCGGGGCTGCCGTCGCCCTTCACCGCGGCGCGCTATCACTCGCTGGCGGTTGCACGCGCGGGGTTGCCCGACTGTCTTGAAGTCACCGCTTGGACGGCCGACGGCGAGATCATGGGTCTGCGCCACAAGACGCTCGCGGTCGAGGGCGTGCAGTTCCACCCCGAGTCGATCGCCACCGAACACGGCCACGCGTTGCTGCGCAACTTTCTGAGGTAGCCCGCCATGTCGATCACCCCGACCGAAGCGCTCACGCGCTGCATCGAGCACCGCGAGATCTTCGAGGACGAAATGCTGTCGCTGTGGCGGCGGTTGATGAGCGGCGAACTGACCCCCGTACAGATCGCCGCGCTGACCATGGGCCTACGCGTGAAGAAGGAGACGGTGGGCGAGATCGCCGCCGCCGCGCAGATCATGCGTGAGTTCGCAACCAAGGTGGAAGTCGCCGACCGCCGCCACCTTGTGGATATCGTCGGCACCGGCGGCGATTCCTCGCACACCTTCAACATCTCCACCGCGGCGATGTTCGTCGCGGCGGCGGCCGGCGCGCGCGTGGCCAAGCATGGCGGGCGCTCGGTGTCGTCCAGTTCCGGCAGCGCCGACGTGCTCGAAGCGCTCGGCGCCAACATCCACCTGAAGCCCGCGGCGGTGGCCGAGAGCATCGCCACGACCGGCATCGGCTTCATGTTCGCGCCCAACCACCACGCGGCGATGAAGCACGCCGCGCCGGTACGCAAGGAACTCGGCGTGCGCACGATCTTCAACATCCTGGGGCCGCTCACCAACCCGGCCGGCGCGCCGAACCAGTTGTTGGGCGTGTTCCACCCAGATCTGGTCGGCATTCAGGTGCGGGTGCTGAAGGAACTGGGCAGCGAGCACGTGCTGGTGGTGCACGGCAAGGACGGCATGGACGAGGTCTCGCTCGGCGCGGCGACGATGGTCGGCGAGCTGCGCGACGGCACGGTGCGCGAGTACGAGATCCACCCCGAGGACTTCGGCCTGTCGATGGTTTCCAACCGCGGGCTGAAGGTCGCCAACGCCGAACAGTCGAAGGCGATGCTGCTGGAGGCGCTGGACAACACCCCCGGCACACCGCGCGAGATCGTGGTCTTCAATGCCGGCGTGGCGCTGTACGCGGCGGATGTGGCGGCGTCGATCGCCGAGGGCATCGAGCGCGCGCGCGCGGCGATGGCGAGCGGGGCGGCGCGGCGCAAGCTCGATGAGTTTGTCGCAGGCACGCAAAGGCTGGGTGCCTGATGCGGCGGTCCTCCCTCACCCGGTGCTTCGCGCCACCCACTCCCGGGGGAGAGGGTTGTTTGGCCCCTCTCCCTCCGGGAGAGGGGTTGGGGTGAGGGAAGAACGCCCCGACCGCAGTCAGGCAACCCACCGCGAGATACCGATCCGATGACCGACATCCTGCAACGCATCCTCGCCGTCAAGCGCGAAGAAATCGCCACCGCCCGGGCGCGCGAGCCGTACGCGGCGCTGCTCGCCCGTGCGCGGGCGCGCGCCGACCGCCGCGACTTTGCCGGCGCGCTGCGCGCCAAGATCGCCGCCGGTCGCCCCGCAGTGATCGCCGAGGTGAAGAAGGCCTCGCCGTCCAAGGGCGTGCTGCGCGCCGACTTCGACCCTGCCGCCATCGGCGCCAGTTACGCGCGCGGCGGCGCGGCTTGCCTGTCGGTGCTGACCGACGTGCAGTTCTTCCAGGGCGCGCCGGAGTATCTCGGCGCCGCGCGGCAGGCGAGCGGTCTGCCGGCGCTGCGCAAGGATTTCATCGTCGATGAGTATCAGGTCGCCGAGGCGCGCGCCTGGGGTGCGGACTGCATCCTGCTGATCGTTGCCGCGCTCGACCTGCCGCGCCTGCGCGACCTGGAAGCGGCCGCGCAATCGCTCGGCATGGACGTGCTGGTCGAGGTGCACGACGCGGCAGAACTCGACCTCGCGCTGCAACTGAAGACTCCGCTGCTCGGCATCAACAACCGCAATCTGCGCACGTTCGAAGTGAGTCTGCGCGCCACGCTCGAACTGCTGCCGCGCATCCCGGCCGATCGGCTGACGATCACCGAAAGCGGCATCCTCGCCCCGGCCGACGTGGCCACGATGCGCGCGGCCGGCGTGCATGGCTTTCTGGTCGGCGAGGCGTTCATGCGCGCCGCCGATCCGGGCGCGGAACTGGCGCGGCTTTTCGCGTGATCGACGTCAGTGGGTTGCAGGGGCGCTGGCGGCCGCTGGTCGGGGCGTTTGCGTCGTCACCGAGCGGCATCGCGCTCGATGCGTTTCTGCGGGAGCGCCGCGCCGCCGGCGGCACGATCTACCCGCCGCAGCCGCTGCGTGCGCTGGAGCTCACGCCCTTCGAGTCGGTGCGCGTGGTGATCCTGGGCCAGGACCCGTATCACGGCGCGGGCCAGGCGCATGGGCTGGCGTTCTCGGTGCCCGACGGTGTGCCGCTACCGCCCAGCCTGCGCAACATCTTCGCGGAGCTGGCCACCGACTGCGGCTGCGCACGGCCCGCGAGCGGCAACTTGCAACGCTGGGCCGCACAGGGCGTGCTGCTGCTCAACACGGTGTTGACGGTGGAAGCAGGCAAGCCCGCCAGCCACGCGCGGCGCGGCTGGGAGGAGTTGACCGATACGCTGATCGCCGCGCTCGCCGGCGATGCTGCGCCCAAAGTGTTCATGCTGTGGGGTGCGCATGCGCAGGCTAAGCGGTCGATGATCGGA
>JAJTHJ010000087.1 GCA_021298875.1 Burkholderiales bacterium
AAGCCGAGCGCCGGCTCGAAGTCGCGGCGCAGCGCCGCGTCGAGCGGCTCGCCGGCCTCGCGCAACGCGGCCTCGAGCGGCAGCGGCAGGCGGCCGTCGACCCGCTGCGGCGCCTGCAAGGCACCGCGGGGCGCCGCGCTGCGCGTCGTCGGCACCCTGGCGGCAAAGGCGTCGGCTTCGCGCTCGAGCCGCTCGTCCCGCTCGGCGCGCAACGGCAGGGCCGGCGACGCCGCACCCGCAGCGGCACCGGCCGCGCGCAGATAAGCCTGCAGCCCGGCGTTGCCCAGCCGCGTTGCCAAGGCGCTGAGCTCTGGCCCGGCGCCGCCGTTCATCACCGCCACCGGCGCCGGCGGCGGCGCCTTGCTGCCGCCGGACTTCTTCTCGCCTGCGGCGCCGGCCTTGCTCATGCGCAGGCCCTCGCGCCATGCGCGCGGGTTTCGCACTTGGGGCGGCCCCATCGGCTCATGGCTGCCCCTTGATCCGCCAGGTCACGCCGGTGATCTTCGTGCCGTCGGGCAGCGCGCTCAACTGCTGCCGGATCTGGCGGCCGAGCGCGACGTTGGTGTCCAGATCGAAGAGCCAAATGTTGCCGATGTCGTCGGCGCCCGAAAGTTGCAGATCCAGCACATGGTCGCCGCTCTTGCTCTTCCACAGATCGAAGAATTTGCGCCAGCGCTCTGGCTCGTAATTGGGCGAGGTCGGCCCGAAGCGCTGGTGCGCGATCTCCAGCAACCGGTGCTTGTATTCGGACGGCATCGACACCGGCATCCCGCGATAGGACTCGCCGACCCCGCCGGCCACCAAGCTGCGCGCGGGCGACCGGGTCTTGACCACCTCGCGCCGGGTACAGAGGCCGTGCAGCGCCTCGGCCTTGCGCCGCACATCGTTGGCGTCCAGCCCGGCATCGACTTCCAGCACGAGCTGAACGCCGCGCCGCCCGGCGCCCGGCAGCCGCGTCGGCGCGCCGCCCAGGCCGCCGGCGCCGGTGAACATGAAGGCCGGGCCCAGCGCCCCGGCGCGCGCCTGCTTGAGCGCGGCGCGGCGCGCTTCGCGCAGCGCCAGCAAGTGGCGGATCACCTCCTTTTCGCGGCCCTCGACCTGGGCGAAGGTCTTCAGCACGGCCGCCAGTTCGCCGTCGCTGAGCTTGGTGAGCGTCTTCAGCCGACTCAGCGACTCGGCCCAGCCAGGCGCCTTGCTGACGATCTTGCCGGCCAGTTTGCCCACCAGCGGCACCATCCGGATCAGCCGGTCCTCGATTTCCAGATCGGGGGTGCGGCCCATCGGCTGCAGGCCGGCGATCGCCTGATCGATCTGGCCGGTCAGCGTCATGCCGGTGCCGGCCTCGGAGGCCAGCTTGATGACACCGACGAAAGGCACGAAATCGATCAGCACATCGGCGGTGTAGATCACCGGTCCGCCCACCACCTGGCTCGATGCGGAGGTGCGTTTCAGGAACTCCGGCACCGGCACTTTCATGTGCCCGGCCTGGCCTTCGGCGATGAGGCGGCCGAAGTCCAGCTCCGCCTCCCGCAGCAGGATGTCGCCCTGCGCGTCCAGCAGCGCGGCATCGATCGCGGCGCGCTCGGCATCGGCTTCGGCGCCCAGTGCGGCCGAGACTTCGCCGGCCGCGGCGATATAGCGCTCCATAAAGTCGTCCAGTTCGCGCCGCGAGCGGAAATGCGACTTCGCCACCGAATCGGCCAGCGCCACGTTGCGCTTGACCAGGCCGCGCGCGAACTGCATGTCGGCTTCGGCCTTGGCCTGCGCGTCGTGCTGCGCATAAGGATTGGGCGACTTGGGTGCGAGCGGCGCTAAGTCGAAGCGGTCTTCGCCCTGCTCCAGATCCAGCCGGCCCAGCTCCGCCGCCATCGGCCGCAGCTTGTCGCGCAGCGTTCGCTCGGCGGCCTGCGCTTCGAGCGCGGCCACGTCGGTATGCACGACCGCCTGGCTGGAGAACTCCACCGCCGGAAACAGCGCTTGCAGCGCCTTCAGGCCGCCAGGAATCTCTTCGATCAGAACCGGATGGGTGTAGTGCAGCGCGATCGTGTAGCGCAGCGACACGCTGATGCCGCCGCGCGCATGCGGTGCGGCGGGCAGCTTCCGATAGCTGCCGCCGCTGGCGGTCGCGGCGCGCTTCACCGGCTTGCCCGCGGTGACGTGCCGCACCCGGTAAACGGCGATGCCGTTGACGCGCACCTGATCGTGCAGCCCGGCGGGTTCGAACACGAGCTTCGGCTGAGCAGCCTGGGCCGGGTCGGGCTCGCACTGCGGGCCGCGCGGCATCGCCGTGCCGACACGCGCCTCGGCGCCCGTCGAATGCGCGGTGGCGGCGCGCGCCGCTTCGGCCTCGGCCTGCGCTGGGTCGCCGCGGCCGCCACGGCTCTGCTGCGCGACGTGCGCCAGCTCGTGCGCGATCAGTTGCCGGCCGTCCGGCGTGTCCGGCCGCAACTGGCCGCGACCGAAATAGATGTCCTCACCGATCGTCACCGCGCGGGCGCCGTAGGCCTCGGCCAGCTTTTCGGCGGCGGCGTTGTCATGCAGCCGGGCGCGGGCAAAGGCCGCGGGCAAGGGTGCTGCCCCGGCCCGCGGCTTGTCGCCGCGCTCGGCCGGTTTGCGGTCGCTGCGGCGCAGCCAATCGCGGCGGCGTTCGTTCATCGGTGCGGCGTCGGGCAGCGTGCCTGTCGTCCCGCGCGCGAGCGACAGACCTGCGGTTGCGGCGGCGGAAAAAGCAGACTCCTCGCTGCGCTCGGAATGAAAGGGCCATCGAGCTCGGGCGAACCCTGTGCCATGGCGTCCCGCCGCGTCAGGCCGATAGCGCCTACTTCGGCTTGCGCCGCCGCACCGGCGGCTGCACCGGCGGATTGGCCGGCACCGGCGCGCGGTCCTGCAACTTTTCCGCCAGACGCTTCATCTCGCGCTCCATCTGCACCAGCCGTTCGGGCGCGAAGCGCTGGCTAAAGTCCTGATGGGCGTTCTGCATCGTGGTGACGTCGCTGCGCAGCTTTTCGATTTGCAGATTTTTCTGCGCCGCCTGGTTCTGCGCGGCCGCCAGCTCCGCCTTGACCCGCGCGAGCTCTTCGGCCTGCGCCTTGATCGTCTCTTCGCGGGTCGCAGCCTCGCGCGCGGCCTGTTCGTGCAGCGCCTTCAGTTGCGCGACCTCGGCTTCCATCTGCGCGGCCTGCTGGCGCTCGGCCTTCAGGTCCTGCACGTCGGCAGCGATCGACTGCACCGCGGCGGCATCGGCCGGGGCGGCCGGCGGCCGCACGACCGCGTAATAGCGCACCATGCCGGACTCGTCGGTGTACAGCCGCACGCGATCCTTGGCCTTCAACATCAGCGGAAACGCGGTGAGCGATTGCACGGTGGCGGCATCGGCGCCCGGCCGGTAGGCCACCACCTCTTCGACCTCGACGCCGTTGCGCGCGAGGTTGGTGCGGGCCGTTTGCGGGTCGCGCCCGACCACGTCGTGGGTGCGCGCACCCTGGGGCCGCAGCGGCTTGAGCTCGAAGTCCTCCAGCGTGCGACCAGCCGCGCTCAGCAGCACCTTGCCGAGCAGACGCGACTTGTCTCGGCCCTCGTTGTAGACGCCGCGAAAATCCGATTCGCGCCAGAAGCGCAGCCCGGTCAGCACTTGCGCGGTGCGCACGTAGTCCTTGCCAACCTTGGGCGGCGCCGCGTCCGGCACCTCCAGCTCGAGCCGGGTCGTGCCGGGTTGCAGGTTCTGCCGTGGCCGGTCGAAGGTGGTTTGCAGCAACCGCCCGTCGCGCAGCAGCTTGAAGAACACGTCCGGATGATGGTCGCCGCCGTAGTCGCCGAAGGTCTCGCCGTCGAAGGCGAGGGAGAAGCGCCCCTCGTCGTCGGTGAACGAGATGCCCAGCATGTCGTGGAAGCGGGTGTCGCGATCCCAGGCCTCCAGCCGGACGTTGCCGACCGGCCGGCGCGACCGCTGCTCGACCACCCGGCCGAGAATTTCGTAGCGTTGGACTTCAGCCATCGGCCTCTCCTAGAAGATCGTGCAGGCAAAGCGGCGGAACGCCGCCTTGACCACCGACAGCACCGGAAAGGCCGACAACCAGTAGCCCCAGGTGCGGAACGACTTCACGTAGCTGCGGCGCGTGAAGTTGCAGATCTGGTGAATCGAGTTGCTGCGGATGTCGATGGTGCCGAGCACGATCTGGTCGTCGCGGCCGCAGTTCGGGCACTCGACCAGGAACTTGTCGACGAAGCAGTCCTTCAGTGCCTGCACCAGCACCGACAACAGATCGGTAAAGGCGACGATCGCCTGCGACCGGTAGTCGGCCAGCAGCAGCGGCGGCTCGTCGAACCAGGCGTGCCGCGGCAGGGCGAAGACGGTCGCCAGATCGACCACCGACAGCGTGTTGGACAGCGCGTTGCGCACCACCATCGTCTGGCGGTCGGCAGCGATCCGCAGCGCGGTTGGCGAGATCTGCACCGGGATGCGCAAGTCGGCGCGCAGCACCAGGCCGTTCAGGTCGAACAGGCGTACCCGGTAGCTGTCGGCCGCACTGATGGCCAGATGGCCGCGCTCGCGCTCGTAGGCCAGGCGGTAGTACGTGTCCTCGCCCAGGTCTGCCACGCCCTGCATCGCGCCGGTGCCGGGGTCGAACCACACCAGGCTGCGCGGGTGCGCCGGCTGCGAAACGTGCCGGCCGGTGACGAACAGCCGCCCGTCGGCCAGCGCGATGCCGTTGCGCTCGTCGATCCCGTCGACCAGGGCGAACACCGGCGCGGCAAAGCCCATCAGGTCGATCGAGCGCACCCGGTCGTAGAGGTCGTTGTTGAAGTTCAGCACGAGTTGCTCGGCTGCATAGGCGGTATCGCCGGCCTCGTTGATCGTGAACATGCCGGTCGCGGCGAAGTTCACGTTCGGCACCGGCACCAGCGGGATCGCCGCCGGGTTCAGCCGGTACAGGCCATTATTGGCGGCAATGCCGGAGCGGCCGATGGCGAACAGCAGGTTCGGATGCTTGGGGTGGGTCTCCAGCGTGACGAACTGGATGTCGCAGACCACGGTGGTCGTGCCGGCCCAGGTGTGGGTCTGGTCGGCGGCGATGGTCGCGTTGGCGAACACCGAATCCACGCCGTTGATCATCGTGCCGACCACCGTCATCTCGGTGCCGGTCTCGTTGAAGGCCAGGTCGCGCAGGTCGAGGCCGGCTGTCACCGGGAAGTCCAGCACCTGCACGAGCTCGCGCTTTTCCAGATCGAACACCTGGATCTGGGTGCCGCTGCCGTACACGTAGGCGAACCGCTGGTTCGGATGCAGCTTCATGCGGATCTGCACGTTGGGGAAGTCCCACAGGCCAAAGGCGGTGTCGATGCCGGGCGAGCCGTTGGGCAGCGCCGCGCCCAGCAGGTAGGACGGAAACTCGCGCTTGCCCTCGAACATCGCGCAATAGGTCTTGTCGCGGTCCGCCAGCCACTGCCGGCAGTCTTCGTAGAGCTTCTCCAACAGCTCGTGCTCGGTGAGCGAGAGGAACACGTAGCGCCCGTTGGCGCTGTTGACCAGTTGCCACACCAGGTTGATGAGCGCCAGCACCCGCCGGTGGGTGACCGGCAGCGGCAGCGTGGTCGAGGGGAAGGGCGAGAACTGGCCCTGCAGGAAGGTGCCGGCCGAGAACACGCACTCGTTCAGGAAATCCCACAACAGCGTGCCGCCGCGGATCTCTTCCCACAGGTTGGCGGGCGGGTCGTACTGCTGCACCTCCACCACCGCATCGCCAATGGCGCTGCGGCGCATGGTCACCAACACTTCGCCGTCGCCGGCCGTGAGCAGACTGGCATCGTTGGCCATCTGCACGAAGTCCAGCGTCTTTGGCGCGGCCACGTGCACGGTGTAGCCCTCGCAGTCCAGCGCGTAGCCGGGCGACAGGATCGCGTTGCGCCGGGCCACCGTGGTGGAGAAAGATTCGCAGCGCAGCTTCAGCCCGCAGACGATGCCGTAGCCGTGCAGCAGCTTCTGGTGCAACCGCAGATCGGCCGACAAATCGGCGCGGCAGATGGCGTCGATCGCCTGCTGCACGGTCTGGATCTGGTCCCAGTCGGGGATGCGGGCGCAGGCGCCGGGGTCGTAGGCGATGCGGCTCGCATCCAGTTGCGGCAGCGGCGCGAAGCGCGGTCGCAGATCGTCGACGATCACCTGCTCGGCCCCGGCCGGCGCGCGGCTGCGGCGGATCGCCGCCAGCAAGTAATAACCGTGCCGGGTGCCGCGCGGCGGCGCCTCGATCAGCGTTTCCACGCTGCGGGTCACCGTACGGGTGGTGAAGAGCCAATAGTCGCCGGCCAGCAGGCCGCTGCCGGTGAGTTCGATGGTCACGCCGTCGGCCAGCACCCGGTCGCCGGCGGCAGCGGCGAACTCGCCGTCCCATTGGGTGATCTTCGCGTGATGCGCCAGGCGCAGCGACTGCGGCAGCGGCGCATGCCGGGTCGGGTCGGCGGCGCCAGGATCGGCCCACGAAATCGTGCGGGTTTGCAGATTGACCGTGACGACCCGGCGCAGCGCGCCGCGGGTGCGGCTGCGCGGATCGGCGGCGGGCGCATAGGGGCCGGTGCCGAGTTCCACGAGGTCGTCGGACAGCTCGATCAGGTCGCCGGGGGCGAAGAGCTCCGGCTTCTCAACCACCGCCGCGGTAGCGCCGGCGGCGGCATCGGCGATCAAGGCGCTGGCCACCGCGCCGTTGTCGCGCGACCACTTGATCCAGGCCGGGTTGGCGCCGCCGAGGTTGCCGCTGGCGTGCACCTCGACGCGGAATAGCCGGTTGTCTTCGCCGACGTAGGGGCCGAGGATCGAGGGCTCGCAGGGATCGGCGCAGGGATCGAGCGCGGCGGCCGGGGTGTCCTTGGTGGTGAGCTTGCCGCCGCCAAAGCGCGGCAGTTGCGCGAACTGAGCAGCCGGCGGCCCCGGCTCGGTGCCGGCCGCGACCGGCGCGCCGTTGAGGATGCGCACCTGCGCCACGAGCTGCGTGCGGGTGCAGGTGTCCGCACCTTCGAGTGCCGGCTCGCGCATGCCCGGCTGCTCGACGTAAGTCAGTGCCCGCTCGAAGAGCTCGAGGTAAGCCCAGTCGATCCGCGTCTGGCCCTCGGCCACCGCCGCCAGCGCGGCGGGGTCGGCCGCGGGCAGGTCGGGCTGGGTGAGATAGGTTTCGTGGTGCGCCTTGACCGCCGCGGCGCCGTGGCCGTAGAAGCGGCCGGCGCCTTCGGCCGTGCCGTCGCCGCCCATGATGACGAGATCGCGGTCCAGGTCGGCTTCCAGCCGCAGCGGGCCGAACCAGTAGCTGGCGGCGGCGTTCAGGCCGCTGGCGCGCAGCGCGGCGATCTGCGTGGTGTCCAGCCCCGGCAGCGCCTGCGGCAGGGTGAAGCTCACCAGCGTCCAGCCGCCGCTGAGCGCGGTCGCGGTGGCACCGGCCAGGCCATGCCAGACATTGGGCGCGACGGCATCGGCCAGTTGCACCGTCAGCGGCGCAGCGGCCGGCTGGCTGCGTACCAGCAGCGTCAGCCGACGGCTGTGCGTCAACCGGCACGGCGCGGGCAGGGTGAAGGTCAGGCTGGTGGCGCCGGTCGCTTTGAGGCTCAGGCTGCCGTCGATCCGCTGATCGTCGTCCAGCGTCAGCACCGCAGCGGCGGGGGCGGCGGCCACGAGTTGGGCGTCGGTCGGCGCAACGAAGAGCGGGCGGATCGCGGCGTCGACCTTGATCGCGTCGAACGCATATCGCGTGCCGGCGTCCAGGCTTTGCAGGCTGGCGCTGGCGATCCGGTCCCATTGCAGGGCCGAGGCCGCGACCGGCACCGCGCGGAAGATGCGCCAGCCATCCTCGACGGCGAGCTCGCTCATCGTCAAGGCTTCGGTGGTGGCACCGTCGTTCAACGCCAACACCAGCGCATTGGCGGCGAAGGTGCCTTTCGCGGCGATGGTGAAGGCGCGCGCACCGCGCAGATCGACGGGGCCGGGCAGGGTCCTGGTCAGGCTCGTCGCGCCGTCCACCACCAGACTGCCGTCGCCGGTGCGGCGGTCGAAGTAGTCGATGAAGAGCGCCGCGGTGGCCGGCTGTACGGACCAGCCCGCCTTGCGGTCCATCGCATCGGCCAGCAGCCGCGTGTCGACGCGGAAGCCGTGATTC
>JAJTHJ010000115.1 GCA_021298875.1 Burkholderiales bacterium
AGCCGATCAGGCTCGGCAGGCCAGCGCATGAGGGCGGCTATGCGATACGGATTCCCGGGGCAAGGTCAGCCGAGGGCACCTAAACGCGCATATCGGTACTCGATCGAGTCGTCGGCGAAATAGTGCTCCGCGCCTGCTGTCAGCGTGCATAGCACCGGCGCGGAGACAGCGGGAAACGCCGGCGGCGACGCGTTGGCTATGGCCCCAAGGAACTGGGCACTGATCTGACGGGACTGCGTAGCTGCGATTTGGGCCGAGACCCGTGGCGTCGTCTGCGAAGGAACGAGCGGATCGGTCGAGATCAGCCGGCAGGACACTTGAACCGGACCCGACCGGGTAAACCGAAACTGCGTGCGAAAGCGCGCGATGCCCGCGGTGACGAGTTGGGTCAGATCGCGAGAGGTTTCCGCAATCGGGGGCGGGGCCGGCGGCTGCCCGGGTCCCGTGTAGTTCACCAAGAATTCGGTCCGAAGACCGCTGAAATAGGCATCCGGAGAGACAGCACGTGTCGGAAGGCCGAATAGGCGCCAGTCGTTCACATTCAAGGTCGCTTCGAGGGCGTCACTCTGCCCAAGGCGCGACTGGCTCAGGGCGGCATTAGCTGCGGGCGTCGTGATGGTCATGCGTCAGCCGATCGCTCGGCGCCTCCGTCCAGTCGCCGGTGAGACGCTGCGCCACTTCCGCCCGCCAGTCGTCCGGCGATCGCCCATCCATGCCGAAGCGGCGAGACCACTGGACGTTCCACCCGCCTGCGCCGGCCTGGTACTGACTGTGCCGCAGCGTCAGCATGTTGCCGGCTGCGTCGTAGTCGTAATCTTCCCGATAAAGCGCTGTGAGCTTCGGCGCGTTGTCCTGGTTCGGCGTACCGTGATTGCCGCTGCCGTAGCCGCAGCGCGGTGTGTCGGTCCAGGGGCGAGGGCTCGGGATCCCTTTGCATTCTCGGCCGGTGGCCGCCGTCAACCGGTACAAAGGGTCGTACTCGAAGCGCCGCAGCAAGGCATCGCCGGCGGCGAGTTGGCCGCGCAAAGCGGGTTCGGCAGATAGTGCCTCAGGGTTGTTGGCAACACCGCAGCCGGGCACCATTTCCTGCATGCCGAGGATGTTGCCCGCCAGGTCGTGGCGGTAGGCGATGTCTTGCAGAGGTGCGCCTCGCAGCCGGTACGTGGGTGTGGTGGCGGTCGCCACTTCGTAGCGCTCGGTTCGCATCCGGGCCAGGCGGAAGGTAGCGGGTTCGTAGGCGTACCGCGTTGCGAGGCCGTTGCCATAGGCGATGAGCAGCCGCTGGCCCTTGGCGTTGTAGGCGATGCGCTCCACGTAGGTTTGCCGCGGGCCAGTGCCGGCGGCATCCAGCGGCCCTTCCAGTTCGACGCGCTCCACGGCGCCGGCACGGTTGTAGGTCGGCCGCAAACGATGGCGTTCGCCGTTCGCAGCCTGCGGATAGTCCGACCACTTGACGCGGTTCAGCGCGTCATAGGCGTTGCGCGTGGTGTAGGTCGGGTCGAGGTCGTCGTCGGTCGCCGCGTCGGCCCAGTCGACACGGGGTGCCGGCACGGCCCAGGTGCGTGCCGGCTCGGGCTTGGCAAGCTCGGCGCGGTAGGGGCGGAGCATGAACTCGTCGGACAGAACCTGGCGCGACGACTCCAGGACGTTGCCCTTGAAGTCGTAGGCAGCCACCGTGACACGGCCGGCTTCGTCGTCGTGGCGCACCAGCTTGCCCAAGTGGTTGACCGCTGCCGCCGCAGATCTGCCGCCCGCGCTGAGGGCCGGCAGATCGTCGTCGCCGTAGAAGAGCCGTTCGCGCAGCGTGATCGTTTCGCCTGCCGCATCGCGCGCCCAGAGCCGCTTGGGCCGGCCGAGGGCATCGAAGCTGCGGACCTGCAGCGCGCCCTTGGCGTCGCGGTGCTCGATGGCGTTGCCGCCGGCATCGAACACGTCCTGCTTGCGCCCGGCGTCGATGCTTTCGGTGCGCAGCGGGTGTTTGGCCAGGTCGTATGCGTACTCGAACGCCAGCCGACCCAGGGCATCGCGAATGCCGGTCAGATTGCCCTGGAGGTCGTAGGTCGAGCGCGTGACGTGCTCTTCGATCGGCGGCAGGTCGCCGCCGGCGTCGGGCCGACCACGGTGCCGTGCCACCGCACGCACGGTGCGGCCCAGCGCGTCGATCTCGATGCTGGATGGAGTGTCGTGGTGGTGGCGGTAGCTTCGGTGGGCCGCGCTGCTGGCGTGCGTGCGGCCGGCGTTGTCGTTGGCGTCGTAGGTGTAGGCCTCCCAGGGGGTGGGAATCAACCGCTCCGTGTCGGCGGGAGACAGTGGGGGATCCGCCAAGTTTTTCGGGATGCCATAAAGCACCCGCTGCTCCGAGCCATCGGGGTTGACCGTGCGCACGACCTGGCCGCGCGGGTCGTAGTGCAGGGTCACCCGCTGGCCGAGCTTGGCGTCCGGCACCGGCTCGTAGTCCCAGCCGGTGTCGAAGAAGGGTTCGTACTTCTCGACCACGCGCCCCTTGTTGTCGTACCGCTGCCAGCCGCTGACGACCACGTTGGGGCGTGCCGGGTTGGCGTTGACCTCAGCATCGACGACTTTGGGCAGATCGGCGAACTGATCGGCAGGCAGGAGCAGTTCGCCGCCGCCGAAGTGCTCATCGGCAAAGCGCAGCGCCTCGCCCTGCGTGCGTGTCTGCAGCAGCCGCCCGAACCCGTCGGAGTACTCCCGCGTCTCGATGGTCTGGCCGGTGTCGTCCGGGTCGGTGTCGTGCAAGACGCGGCGCAGGGCGCGCACGTGGACCGGTTGGCGCCGTTCGAGAAAAGCGCGCAAGTCGTACCGCAGCGACAGGCTGGGCGCCTTCAGGTCGCCCTCGTTGGCGCCGGGCTTGCCCCTCAGGAACGTATCGGTCGCCAGCCCGGAAGGCGAGTAGTGCATCTCGGTGCGATTGCCATTGGGGTCGGTGAGCAGCGACGGCCGGAGCACGCGGAGGTTGTAGTCGGCCGTGGTCGCCAGGCCGGTGGGGCCGGTGACCCTCACGGGCAGCAGGCCGTAGCGATAGTCCTTCGCCGCGATGCGGGTGGTGTGGCCGAGCGGATCGCGCTGGGCCAGCAGCAGCCCGAGCGGTCGACTCGGTGGTGGCTGGGCCTGGAAGTCGAATTCGGCGCTGAGAGTCTCCGCATACCAGCCCCCGGCATGGACCGCCGACGCGGCATGTCTGCGGTAGCCCGCCTGTGCCGGCAAGCTGGCGGAAAAATCGGCGGGGTAGTCACCGCTTGGAAGGATGGCCGTTGCGGAGTCCAGGTAGGGCGGCCGTGAGCTGCCGTAGGCCGACTCCAGCACGTCCTCGGTGAGCACCAGGGTCTCGCTGCGGACTGGAACGCCGAAGCGGCCGAGTTGCCCGAAGGCGAGTCCGCTGAACGCGCGCCCGTCGTAATAGGTGAGAGATTCCCCAAGCAGCCGTCGCGGCCAACTTGCCTGCCCGGCCAGCAGTTTCTCGAGCGTGGTGCCTTCGGTGCCGGTCAATTCGTAGAGGCGGCTGCGAATCGCCCGGTCGGCAAGAAACGGCCCCGAGGGCTGCGGCTCCGCGTAGTCGGTCTGGCTGACACTCGCCAGGTAAGGCTGCACGGGCTGGCTTTCGCCGTTTCGCCAGCCGCGCGGGCAGGCGATCGCCATCCGGCGCCGCGGCTGGCCATAGGCGTCGTAGTCGCCGCTGTACGAAAAGCGGGTCAGGGGATCGTCGCCCCGTTCCCACTGCGTGCTGCGCTCGGCCACGGCATGGGGGAAGAAGACGCGCGGGCGGTTCGAGCCCTGCGCGGGGGGATCGATCTCCCGCAGGGCGTACGCGTACTCGGCCACGCTGTAGGGGCGATCCGCCGAAGGGGAGCCATCGAGCGCGTAGGTTTCGCGGCGCAGCACACTGCCACGCAGGCTGCGGAGTGCGTCCCGGCGATCGCGGCGCGGTAACGCACCGAGAAAGGCATCAAGCCCGGCCCGGTGATCCGCCACCGCACCGTCTTCCGACAGATAGAGGAGCTGAGCGGGATCGCGATCGCCAGGTCAGTATTCGTCGCGAAACTCCAGTTCCCGCCAGGGGCTGCCATCCGCCGGGTCGACGGCGCCCTGATGAAACCAGGTGCGCGTGAGCACCGGCGGCGAGTAGCTCCTCTGCCGCCGCAAAGCGGCCAGGAACGACTCTTCGTTGGTAAGGCCACGACCGGCGTAGCCCGAAAAGACCTCCGAGTCGATCTGCTCGACCATGCCGAAGCCGCGAAACTCCCGTTCGACTCCATCCCAATACCCGTGGTGGTACCGGTACTCGGTGGAGAGGGCACCTTCCGATAGCGCATCGCGGACGACGACGCGCTCGACCACGTGCACGGGGAAGGGCAGTGTGGTGCGCCAGCGCGTCGTCTGGCGAGCCTGATCGGCCAGATAGAACTTGGTCGACGGTGCGTAGGTCACCTCGGTCGCCGCACCGAGGTTGTTGTCCATCCGGGTCAGAAGGTAGGGCTTGGTGACCCCGGTGAAGTCCAGGAAGAAATGCTGGGGCGCGGCGTCGGGTCGAGTCTCTCGCGTCCAGAGCAGGCCGGCCACGCCAGAGCCCTCCAGATCGGTGAGCCGAACCGTCGCCGCGCCGTCGACAGGCGGCGTGCCCTCGATGCGTATGGGCCGGCTCCAACCATTGCCGGCGCGGTTGATCCAAAGGGTGACCTCCCGATCGGACACGTAGAGCAGATCGGCCAGCCCATCGCCATCGACGTCGCCCAGCAGAACCCTTGTGGGGTCGAAACGGTCCGGAAGACCATCGGGGATGACCATCGTCAACCGGGTGCCGAAGCGGCCGTGCCCAAGGTTCGGCCAATAGTCCACGCGACTCCGGTGTATCAGGGCGATGTCCTGCAGCCCGTCGCCGGATAGATCCCCCAGCTTCACGCGCGGGTCGGCAAAGCTCACGTCGGGGAAGTGCTCCGGGCGCCCCCGCGGAATTCGCCGCGTTCCCGCGGCCGCAAAACCCGCCTCCCGGCTGCTGAAGTAGCACTCGAAGGCCGTGCCCGTCCGCAGGACGTCGGTGACGCCGTCGCCAGTCAGATCCAGCAGGCGAACCTGCGGGTCTTCCAGGTCGAGGCTGGGGGCGGCCGCGTAACGCTGGAAGGAGGCAGGATTGAAGCGCCCGCTGAAGTCGAGCGGATAGTCGCCGGCAAGCTGGGCGGTGGTCACCAGCAGATCGGACCGTCCGTCGCCATCGGCGTCGATGATTTGCACCCCCGGGTCCGCGAGGTGAAGGCCCGCCGGAGCTTGCGTCAGCGGGCGAGGCCAGTCGAATCGGCTCTGCCCCAGGTTGCGCCAGCAACGCGCGCCATCGGCGGAAATCTGCAAAATGTCGGGCAGACCGTTGCCGTACAGATCGACCAGCTCCATGCTCGGGTTCGCCAGAGTGTCGGCGGGCAGGGCGGCCCCGGCCAGCCGGCGAAAGCGGCGTGTCGCTGGTTCAAAGCGTGAATAGTCGAAGTCCAGCGGCGGCAGTTCCCGAACACCACTTCCTTCGTCATCAAACGTCCATGTAGACGAACTCGTACGCACGTACGGGAATGGGCGGCGCGTTCTCTGGGTGGGTCTTGATCAGGATCCACTTGCAGCGCCGCGCCGTGCGGATCTCGAAACCGGCTCGGTAGTCGGAAAACGGATCAGGCCGCGATCGCGCGGCAACTTCAGGCACGATGCCTTCGGGAACCGGATCGTCGTCGTACAGGAACTCCACCGAAACGAAGAAGGCGTCCCGGCCCTGATCAAACAGGTCGACATAGCGGATGCGCCGTGGATAAGTCTGCACGCCGTCATGGCCGCCGCTCCGGTCCCGTTCCCGACGATAGTCGTAGACGATGCGGTTGCCGAATGGATCGCGCGTCTCGCTTAGGCGCCAAGCGAATCGGCGTGACGACGCAGTGGGGTCGGCAAGGGTGGCGTAGCGATCCGGGGTGTCCGCGCGGTCGCCGTACACACTGGACAGCCCGTCCTTGGTGGCTACCTGCCAGTAATCGTCGTCTCCGGCGATGTGTGAGATTCGGGCAAAGAGCCCTTCCGTGCGCGGCCGATAAGTCGTGACGTCCGCGGTTGGGCCCGCGACCTGGGCCAGTTCTTCCGCACCGGACAATACAAACGTGTCCGTTCCAGAATAGCGGGGCACGCCCTTGGAGGTGAGGCAGGTCACGGCGGGTATGGCGAGACTCCAACCCAAGCCGAAGGCACCATTCCCGTGCCCGGTGCTGAAGACCAAGGAAATGGCCGGCTTCAAGCCATTACGCCCGTCCGGCAGCGCGATGGGTACGGAGAAGTTGCCCGTGCCCGTGTGCAGGTCGGGTGAAAACGTCTCGCCTAATCCGCGGAGCGCGCCACCGCCCTTTTGCGGGGACAAGACCTCAGCGAGAGATGAGCCTTGGTTGTTCATCGAACTTCCCCGTCGAGTCCCGACCGCAGGTCTTTGCCACACACTAGCTTATGGCAAGCGCCGACGGCCCCCCGGAAAACCCGACCAAGTCGAAAGCGGAGGTACAGGCGCTTCCGAAGGCCCCGGTCGGCTGCGCGACGAGTTCCTCAACGTCAACGAGTTCATCGCCCTGCGCGATATTCGCGAGAAGTTGAAGGCTTGGCAGGACGACTACAACCACGGGTGGTCATACCGCTCGCTCGGCCACCTGACCCCGAGCGAGTTCGTCGCAATGCGGTCGGTACAGCCCAAGAAAGCGGCCAACCTCCAGTTCAAAACCGTCCGGCTTCCGGGGGAATGTCGGCTGGGCGCCTTTTCGATGCTTCGCGCGTGGTTCGGACGGCCGCTGCCGCCCCGGCGATTTGTCTTGGACAAAGTGGCACAGCCCTTGCTTGGCGGGAATGGCCTGAAAGTTCTGCGCCATTCCGACAACCATCCAAGGAGATCGTCCCATGCGACGCGGCCAGTTCGTCACCGGGGCCGCGGCCGCCGGTGCCTCCGCCCTGTCCGTGCCCATGATCGCCCGCACCCAGCAGAACTACCGCTGGCGCATGACCACCACCCGGCCCGCCGGCCTGCCCTTCTATCAGGTGGGGCCGGGCAGCGCGGCGGCGTTGGCCGAGCGCTGCGACAAGATGTCCAACGGCCGAATCAAGATCCAAGTCTTTGCCGCGGGCGAACTGCTGCCGGCCTTCGAGGGCTTCGATGCGGTGTCCAACGGCTCGGTGGAGATGAACCACGGGGTTTCCTACTTCTGGAGCGGCAAGACCTTCGCCGCCCAGTACTTCGCCACCGTGCCCTTCGGCATGAGCTTCCTCGGCCACTACGCGTGGTTGCAGTTCGGCGGCGGCAAGGAGCTGTGGAAAGAGGCCTGCCGGCCGCTGAACTTGATGCCGTTTGCCGCCGGCTGCTCGGGCGTGCAGATGACCGGCTGGTTCAAGAAGGAAATCCGCAGCGTGTCCGACCTCAAGGGGGTGAAGATGCGCATTCCCGGGCTGGCCGGCCGCATCTACGCCTCGCTCGGCGTGGAGGTGCGCCAGTTGCCCGGCGGCGAAATCTTCCCCGCGCTGGAGCGTGGCGTGATCGACGCGGCGGAGTTCGTCGGCCCCTTCCTCGATGCGCGCCTCGGCCAGAAAACGCGGCCAAGAACTACTACGCCAGCGGCTGGCACGAGCCGAGCACGGTCTCGGAGATCGTCATCCAGCGCAAGCTCTGGGACGGCCTGCCGCCCGACCTGAAAGAGATCGTGCGCGCTGCCGCCGATGCGACCAACCAGGAGGGGCTGTTCCTGCTCGAAGCGCGCAACGCCGATGCGCTCGACCAACTGGTCAACCGCGACAAGGTGGTGGTGCGCCAACTGCCCGACGACGTGATCGCCGCGTTGCGCAAGACCTCGATCGAGGTGCTCACCGACACCGGGTCGAAGGACCCGATGACCAAAAAGGCGCACGACTCCTTCGTTGCGGCCAAGCGCAAGCACGATCGCTGGTCGGAGATCAGCGAAGAAGCCTTCCTGGTGCGCTCGCGCGCCTGATTCCGTTTCCAAAGCGAATCGGCGCATCTCCGTCGTTCCCGCGAAAGCGGGAACCCAGCGGTAACGCAAGGCCGTGTGGATTCCCGCTTGCGCGGGAATGACGGCCATGTTCGATCGATTGAAACGGAATTGGAATGAGCTTTCCGCTGCACCCGCCGCGCGCCGCCGCCCCTGGCGCTCTTCCCGCGCCGGGCGCAGGCTGCGCCTCTCCAATGCCCCTGCAATCACCAAGCTGCTGTTCAAGTTCGCCGACCTCGCCGATGCGCTGGTCGACCGCGTTGGCCTCTTTGCCGCGTGGATCGTCTTCGCCATGGTGCTGCTGATCAGCGGCAACACGCTGGCCCGCTACTTCTTCAACGCCTCCACGGTCTGGCCGCAGGAGCTGGAGTGGCATCTGCTGGCGGTGGTCGCGTTATGGGGCATCGCGCGCATGCAACTGCGCGCCACGTCGGTGCGGGTGGATCTCTTCCACCAGTCTTACCGCGAGCGCACCAGGCTGTGGATCGAGTTCCTCACCGCGGCGCTGGTGATGCTGCCGTTCTCGCTCTTCGTCTGCTGGCTCGGCTGGGGCTTTGTGCGCCATTCGTGGTCGCTGGCGGAGGTGTCGCCCGACCCCGGCGGGCTGCCCCGGCGCTGGGCGGTGAAGTCGCTGGTGGTGTCGGGCTATGCGCTGCTGGCGCTGACGGCGGTCAGCACAGTGATCCGTACCGCGGGGCGGCTGGCCGGGCGCGAGACGGGAGCGGCCCATGGCGCCTGAAGTCCTGCCCCTGCTGATGCTCGGCGCTTTCGTGGCGCTGTTGCTGATCGGCGTGCCGGTGGCCTACTCGGCCGCGGCGGCCGGCATCGTGTTCGGCTTCATCGGCTTCGGCACGGGGCTGTTCAGCCTGTTGCCGGCGCGCATCTACGGCGTGGCCACCGACTACTCGCTGCTGGCGCTGCCGATGTTCGTCTTCATGGGCGTGATGCTGGAAAAGTCGCGCCTCGGCCACGACATGCTCGAAGCCATCGGTCATCTGGCCGGCCGGCTGCCCGGCAGCATGGCGGTGGGGATCATCCTGTTCGGGGTGATCATGGGTGCGACCACCGGCATCGTCGGCGCGACCATCGTGCTGCTGGGCATGATCGCGCTGCCCACGCTGCTCAAGTACCGCTACGACCACGCGCTGGCCGCCGGCACCATCTACGCCAGCGGCACGCTGGGTCAGATCATCCCGCCCAGCCTGGTGCTGCTGCTGGCCGAGATCATGAACGAGTCCGTCGGCACGCTGTTCGCCGCCGCGCTGCTGCCCAGCCTGATGCTGGCCGGGCTGTACATCGCCTACATCCTGGTGGTGGCCTGACGCGACCCGTCCAAGGCGCCGCCGATCCCGCAGGCCGAGCGCGATGCCTTGTCGCGCGGCGCGTTGTGGATACGCCTTCTAAAGGGTGTGGCGCCGGCCCTGCTGCTGGTGCTGGCCGTGCTCGGCTCGATCATAGGCGGCATCGCCGCGCCGACCGAGGCCGCCGCCATCGGTGCACTGGGCAGCCTGCTGATCGTCGCCGCCAGCCGCCGGCTGAACCTGAAGGTCCTGCGCGAGACGGCGCTCGACACGATGACGACCAGCGCGATGATCTTCTTCGTCATCATGACCGCGCAGGCCTTCAGCCTCGCCTTCCGCGGGCTGGGCGGCGAGCGGCTGATCCAGGATCTCTTTGCGCTGATTCCCGGCGGTACGACCACCGACATCCTGTTCTTCATGGGCGTGCTGTTCCTGGCCGGCATCCTGCTCGAATGGGCGGAGATCAGCTACATCGTGCTGCCGCTGTTTTTGCCGTACTTCGTCGCCCAGGGCGTGGACATGGTGTGGCTGGCCGCGCTGATCTGCATCATGATGCAGACGTCGTTCTTGACGCCGCCGGTGGGTTGGTCGCTGTTCTTCTTCCGCAGGGTGGCGCCGGCGGTCGTGCAGACGCGCGAGATCCACCGCGGCGTGTGGCCGTTCATCTGGATGCAGCTGGGCGCTGTGGTCATCGTGCTGATCTTCCCGGCGATAGCGACCTGGCTGCCAACGGCAATCGGTTGGATGAACCGGTAGTTGCGCGGCTGGTGGCAGTTCGGAAGTCGCCGCAAGATTTCAGTCGAACACCGGCGACTCCACCCCGAGCACCTTGTGCAGCTTGGGGCTGGTCGTCGTGTATTGCAGATAGACCTTCTTCTCGGGGAACACGTACTTGGTGGCGCCAAAGGCGGCCAGCGCGGCTTCGTGAAAGCCCGACAGGATCAGCTTCTTCTTGCCCGGGTAGATGTTGATGTCGCCAACCGCGAAGATGCCCGGTTCGCTGGTCTCGAACTTCTCGGTGTCCACCACGATCTGCTTACGCTCCAGCGCCAGACCCCAATGGGCGATCGGCCCGAGCTTGGGCGACAAGCCGTAGAACACCAGCAGCGCATCGAGCGGCACACGGCGCGTGACGCCGTCGAGCGCGGTGACGCGCACTTCGGTCAGGCGCCCGTCGGCTTCTTCGAAGCCGCTGATCTGCCCGACCAGCAACTGCATTTCCGTTTGCTCGCACAACGCCTGCATCTTGGCCACCGACGCCGGCGCGGCGCGGAAGCCGTCGCGCCGGTGCAGCAGGATCACGCTTTCGGCCTTGCCGACGAGGTTAAGCGCCCAGTCGAGCGCCGAGTCGCCGCCGCCGCAGATCACTAGATTCTTGCCGTGGAACGCGGTCGGGTCCTTGACGCGATAGAACAGCTGCGTGCCTTCGAACTTGTCGATGCCGGCGACGTTCAGCGTGCGCGGGCGGAAGGCGCCCACGCCGGCGGCGATGAACACCGTCTTGGTCAGGAACGTGGTGCCGCGCGCGGTTTCCAGATAGAAGCGGCCGCCGCGACGCTCGATCGTGCTGACTTCCTGCCCGAGGTGGAACTGCGCGCCGAAGGGCTCGATCTGCTTCAACAGGTTGTCGGTCAGTTCCTGCCCGGTGCATACCGGCACCGCGGGGATGTCGTAAATCGGCTTGTCCGGGTAGAGCTCCACGCACTGCCCGCCGACATAGGGCAGGGTGTCCACCACGTGCGCCTTGATCTCCAGCAGGCCGAGTTCGAACACCTGAAACAGGCCGACCGGGCCGGCGCCGACGATCACGGCGTCGGCTTCGATCGGCGACGGTGGCGTGGCGCTGCCGGGGACGGCAGCGGCGGGCGCGGACGCGAGGGTATCCATTGCAAGGGACTGGAGCGGCAAAGCGCGAATTGTCGCCGATCCGCGCGCGGCGCCGCACGGCGGCGCTACTGGGGTCGCGACCGGTCGGACCTCTGCCCGTCGCCGGACGGCGGCACCCGCCCCAGGCGCTCCTGCTCCTCGCGCCACTGCTGCTGCACCTGGCGCCAGCGGGCGTCGATCTCGGACATCGTGTAGTAGTCGGCATCGGCCGCGGCGCGCGCCCGCGTCAGTTGTTCCAGCGCCGCCGGCGTAACGCCAAGCAGCAGGTAGGCTTCCGCCACCGCTTGGTGGTGCAGGCTTTTCTTGCCCAGCTCGGCGTAGCTGCGCGCCACCAGGCTGTAAAAGGTCGTGTCGCTCCGGGAGATCGCCAGTTGCTCGCGCATGTACGCGACCGCGGCTTCGTGCTGGCCGTCCTGTTGCAGCAGGTCGACGTAGGTGAGCGCGGTCAGTCGCGACAGCGGATAGCGCTGCGTCGCGTCGCGCGCCATCTGGATGGCAGCGAGCCGCTCTGCCTGGTTGGTGCCGGCGGCCGCGAAGCGCGCTTCGGCCACCAGTTTGTCCAGCATCGGCGCCGACTCGCGGGTGGACTTGCGCGCAGCCTGCGCCAGCGAGTAGGCCTGCTCCGGCTGGTTCAGCCGCAAGGTGGCCAGCGCCACGCCATAGCGGGTCGCCGTTTCGGACACCGCAGTGCGGCTGCGCAACTGGCTCTCGAAGTGTTCGCGCGCATCGCGCCAGCCTTGCACCGTGTCGTCCTGCAGTACGCGCAACCTGGCCCGCACCAGATGGAAGTCGAGGCTGTCGGGCCGCGGCTTGTAGCTCGTGCCCTGGAGGCGGTTCTGCATGTCGGCGATCCGCTCGACGGTCATCGGGTGCGTACGCAGATAAGCGGGTGCGGCACTCTCGTAGATGCGCGTGCCCTGCTGCAGGCGGGTGAAGAAGTCGGCCATCCCGCGCGGGTCGTAGCCGGCCGCGGTCAGGCTTTGAAAGCCGACGCGATCGGCCTCGCGCTCGGCGTCGCGGCTGAAGCTCAGCTGCTGCTGCAAGGCGAGCGACTGCCCGCCGAGAATGGCTGCCTGCGCCAGATCGCCGCTGGAATTGCCGCCGTAGCGCGAGGCGAGCACGGCCAGCAGCAAAGTGCCGATCGTGATCGCCACCGAGTCCTTCTGGTTGCTCAGCATGCGGGCGATGTGGCGCTGATCGACGTGGCCGATTTCGTGCGCCAGCACCGAGGCCAGCTCCGACTCGCTCTGCGCGGCGATGATCAAGCCGGTGTGCATGCCGATGAAGCCGCCCGGCAGGGCAAAGGCGTTCAGCGTCGGATCGCGGATGGCAAAGAAGGTGAAGTCCATGTGCCGCGCCGGGCTGGCCGCCACCAACCGATAGCCGAGGTTGTTCAGGTACTCGAGCGTGTCCGGGTCGGCCAGGTAGGCTTTGTCGCGCCGGATCTGGCGCATGATCTGCTCGCCCAGCTTGCGTTCGTTGGCGAGCGACAGATCGTCGGCCGAGGCATCGCCCAGGGCCGGCAGTTCGATCGGCTGCGCCTGCGCCGCCGGCCCCGCCGGCAGGGTCAGCGCGCAGGCGACCGCGAGGGTCGGCAGAAGGCGGAGAAGAGGTTTCACGGCAATGAACGCCGCGCGCGCAGGAGGTTGATTTGTATGATAGCCGCCGTCCCGTCGTTAAAGTTCCGCGCGCCACACCTCGTTACATGAGCGAACTCACCCATTTCGACGCCGCCGGCGCCGCGCACATGGTCGATGTCGGCGGCAAGGACGAGACGCGCCGCGTGGCGGTGGCGAGCGGGCGCATCCGCATGCAGCCGGCCACCCTGGCGCTGATCCGCGCCGGCACGGCCGCCAAGGGTGACGTGCTGGGGGTAGCGCGCATCGCCGCGATCCAGGCGGCCAAGAAGACGAGCGAATTGATCCCGCTGTGCCATCCGCTGGCGCTGACGCGGGTGGCGGTGGACTTCGCGCTCATCGATGCCGCGAGCGCGGTCGAATGCACCGTGCAGGCGGAAACGCTCGGCCGCACCGGGGTGGAGATGGAAGCGCTGACCGCGGTGCAGATCGGCCTGCTGACGATCTACGACATGTGCAAGGCGGTGGACCGCGGCATGACGATCGAAGCGGTGCGCCTGCTGGAAAAGCACGGCGGCAAGAGCGGCAGCTTTGTCGCCGGATGACGGCCGGTCTGCGCGTCTACTCGGCCGAACAGGTACATGCGGCGCTGCCCTGGCCGCAACTCGTTACCGCACTCGAACGGGCCTTTGCCGCGCCGGCCGAGGCGCCGCTGCGCCACGCGCACGACCTGGGCGGGTGCGACCGGCTGCTGTTGATGCCGGCGTGGAACGCGCAGGCGCTGGGTGTGAAGGTCGTCACCGTGATGCCGGGTGCTGCCGCGCGCGGCGCGCCCACCGTTGCCGCCACCTATCTGCTGTGCGACCGCGCCACCGGCGTGCCACGCGCGCTGCTCGACGGCGAGGCGCTGACGCTGCGCCGTACCGCCGCGACCTCGGCGTTGGCCGCGCGGCTGATGGCGCGGACCGAGGCGGCGAGCCTGCTCGTGGTCGGCACCGGGCGGCTGGCACCATACATGGCGCGCGCGCACTGCGCGCTGCGCCCGGCGCTACAGCGCGTGCACCTGTGGGGTCGCTCCGCGCCCCGCGCGCAAACGCTGGCGCAGACGCTGCGCGACGAAGGACTGCCGGTCGAAGCCGCGGCCGATCTCGAAGACGCGGTGCGCGCGGCGGACATCGTGTCTTGTGCCACCACCGCGACCGAGCCGCCGGTGCACGGCGCCTGGCTGGCCGAAGGCACCCATCTAGATCTGGTGGGCGGCTTCACGCCGCAGATGCGCGAGGTGGACGACCACGCGGTGACGCGCTCGCGCGTGGTGGTCGATACCTACGCCGGGGCGCTCGCGGAAGCCGGCGATCTGCTGGGGCCGCTGGCGCGCGGCGCGATCGGTCGCGCGCAGATCGTTGCCGAGCTCGCCGAACTCGTACGCGGCGAGCGCGCCGGCCGCACGCGGGCGGCGGAGATCACGCTTTTCAAATCGGTCGGCAGCGCGCTCGAAGATCTGGCCGCCGCTGAACTGGTGGTGTCCACCACGTAACCCGGATGAAGCGAAGCGGAACCCGGGCGACACGCCCGCTGACGACCGCCAGTTCCCAGATCACCGATCACGGATCACCGATCACCGATCACGGATCACCGATCACCAATCAACCCCCCGGCGGCGCGGTCTCTTGAAACGACGCCCGCGCAGCGAGCTTCTCGTACAGCTCGGCGAGGTTGGGATACTCGCGCCGCCAGTCGATCTGCGGGAAGCGAAAGTCCAGGTAACCGAGCGTGCAGCCGATGGCCACATCGGCCAGCGAATACGCCTGCCCGTTGCACCAGGGCTTGTCGCCCAAGCCCAGGCTGGCGGCCTTCAACCCCGCGTGAATCTTGCCCAGTTGCCGCTCGATCCACTTGGCCGACTGCTGCTCCGGCGGGCGCTGCGTCTGCTCCAACCGGACGAGGATCGCCGCGTCCACGATGCCGTCGCCCAGCGCTTCCCAGGTGCGCACCTCGGCGCGCTCGCGCACGTTGGCGGGGATCAGTTTGGTCACCGGCGTCGCGGTGTCCAGGTACTCGACGATCACGCGCGAGTCGAACAAGGCGCCGCCGTCCTCCATGATGAGGCAGGGCACCTTGCCGAGCGGGTTCATCTGCTGGATCGCCGAATCCGGCACCCACACGTCTTCGAGTTCGAGCTGGCAGTGGATGCGCTTTTCGGCCATCACAATGCGCACTTTGCGCACGTAGGGACTGGTGAGCGAGCCGATCAGGCGAAGCGATTTTTTGGACACGGCGAGGAGTCGAGCCACCGAAAAAGAGCCGAAACCAGTATAGCGATGCACGTTCGGTCGGCAGCGCCCGCCGACGCGGCGCGCGCATCGCCAGTGCTAGGCTTGGTGCTACTTCGGTTCGGTCTCATCCAGCAACGTCCATGCTCGCCGCCGACCTGCCGCTGTCCTCGCTGACGGCGGTTTCTCCTCTCGACGGCCGCTATGCGCGGCAGGCCGCACCGCTGCGCGCGGTGTTCTCGGAGTTCGCCTTCATGCGTGCGCGCTTGCGGGCGGAGGTCGAGTGGCTGATCGGTTTGTCCACGCTCGGCTTGCCGGAGTTCGCCCCGCTGCCGGCGGTGGCGCAGGCGCAACTGCGCGCGCTGGCGGCGGACTTCACGCCGGCGGACTGCGAAGAGATCAAGGCGATCGAGCGCGAGACCAATCACGACGTGAAGGCGGTCGAATACTTCATCCGCCGGCGCACCGCGGCGCTGCCGGAACTGGCCAAGGCGGCGGAGTTCATCCACTTTGCCTGCACCTCGGAAGACATCAACAACGTCGCGCATGGGCTGATGCTCGCCGACGGCCGCGCCGTGCTGTTGGCGCAGCTGCGGGCGATCCACGCCGAGTTGCGCGCGCTGGCGCACGCCAACGCTGCCGTGTCGATGCTGGCGCGGACGCATGGGCAGCCCGCCACGCCGACCACCGTGGGCAAGGAGTTCGCCAACGTGGCGGTGCGGTTGGCGCGGGCGATCGAGACCATCGAAGCGGTGCCGCTGCCGGCCAAGATGAATGGAGCCGTGGGCAACTACAACGCGCACTTGGCCGCGTACCCGCAAGTGGACTGGGAAGGATTCGCGCGGCGGCTGGTCGAGGGCTTGGGCCTCGCCTTCAACACGCACACGATCCAGATCGAACCGCACGACGGCATGGCGCAGTTATTCGACGCCATCGCCCGCGCCAACACGGTCCTACTGGATTTGGATCGCGACCTGTGGGGCTACATCGCGCTCGGCTACTTCAAGCAGAAGCTGCGCGAGGGCGAAGTCGGTTCCTCAACGATGCCGCACAAGGTCAACCCGATCGACTTCGAGAATTCCGAGGGCAACTTGGGTTTGGCCAATGCGCTGCTGCGGCATTTGGCGGACAAGCTGCCGGTGTCGCGCTGGCAGCGCGATCTGACCGACTCCACCGTGCTGCGCAACCTGGGTGTGGCCTTCGGCTACAGCCTGATCGCCTACGAGGCCTGCCTGCGCGGGCTGGGCAAGTTGGTGGTCAACGAAGAGCGCTTGGCCGCTGATCTGCAAGATGCATGGGAAGTGCTTGCCGAGCCGGTGCAAACGGTGATGCGCCGCTACGGGCTGCCCGACCCCTACGACCAGCTCAAGCGCTTGACGCGCGGACGTGGCATCACGCGCGAGGCGCTGCGCGAGTTCGTCGCCGCGCTGCCGATCCCGGCCGAGGCGCGCGATGCGTTGCTGGCCCTGACGCCGGCGAGCTACGTCGGCAAGGCGGCTGAGCTGGCGCGGCGTTGCTGAGATAATCGACCCGCTGTTTTTCCACCCCTTTCCCAAGGACACGCCAATGCACAAGTTTGTTGCCGCTTTTTCGCTTGCCGCCGCCGCTCTGGCCGCCGCACCCGCCCACGCCCAATTCGCCAAGGGCGAAGACGCGATCCGCTACCGCCAGTCGGTGTTCGTCATCATGGGCGCGCAGATGGGCCGCATCAACGCCCAGTTGAAGGCCGACAAGCCCAATGTGGCCTCGATTCAGTCGGCCGCTGCGGTGTTGGCGTCGGTGGCGCCGTTGGCGGGCGAGGGCTTCGTGCCGGGCTCGGAAACCGGCGGCGTGCCGCCGACCAAGGCCAAGCCGGAGTTATTCCTCGACGGCCCCAAGGTCGCGGCGCTGTCGAAGAAGATGAACGAAGAGGTGGCCAAGCTCAACGCGGCCGCCAAGGGCGGCGACGTCAAGGCGATCCAGGCCGCTTTCGGTTCGGTCGGGCAAAGCTGCAAGGCCTGTCACGACGATTACCGCGCCAAGTAAGCGGCGCCGCAGAACAACCAAAGGGCCGCCCTCGGCGGCCCTTTGCTTTGGGCCGCGGCTACAGCGTCACCACGTAGCCGACCAGCGCCGCGCTGGTGCCGGCGAGGATCGCCGCGCGGATGCGGATCGTCGCGTCGTCGCGCGCGGGCGGCGCCACCGGCACGGGCCGGTCGCCGACGATCATCGGTCGCACCAGGTTGTCGCGCTTGAACACCGCGTAGGTGACGATCGCCAGCACGTGCAGCGTCACCAACGCGATGATGACGGTCTCGTTCCAGTGATGGATGCGGGTAGCCCAGGACACCCAGGCGCCGGAGACGAGCTTGGCCAGCGGCCCTTCGGTGGCGATATCGTCGCTGGCAAAAAGGCCGGTGGACGCCTGCGTCAGCAGTACAAACAACAGCGCCAGCACCGACCAGCCGCCGGCCGGGTTATGGCCCGCCCCGTGCGGCGCCGCGCCGCGCAGGTAGGCCCACACCGCGCGCGGGCCGCGCACGAAGCTGGCAAAGCGCGCGTGGCGGTCGCCGGCCAGCCCCCAGAGGATGCGGAACAGCACGAGCGCCAGCACCGTGTAGCCGAAGCGCATGTGCCAGACCATCGCATTGCCGCCGATTTTGGCGCTGGTGAACGCCCCGACCACGCAGACGAGCAGCGACCAGTGGAACAGGCGCGTGGGCAGGTCCCAGACGCGGTGGCTCGCGTGCTCCGTGATCCGCGATCCGTGATCCGTAGAGTGCGGCGGGGCTTCGCTTTTCACGGTCAACGGATCACAGATCACAGATCACGGCCAACGCGTCACGGCACGACTTGCTGCTCTTCCTTCTTGACCGGCTTGATCAGGTCTTCGCGCTTCACGCCGAGGTACATCGCGATCGCTGCCGCGACGAAGACCGACGAGTAGATGCCGAAGAGAATGCCGATCGTCAGCGCCAGCGCAAAGTAGTGCAGCGCCGGGCCGCCAAAGAAGAGCATCGCCAGCGTCATGCACAGCGTGGAGCCGTGGGTAATGATGGTGCGGCTGATGGTGGCGGTGATGGCGGAATCGATGACTTCCACCGTGCTCATCTTGCGATACTTCTTGAAGTGCTCGCGCACCCGGTCGAAGATGATCACCGACTCGTTGACCGAGTAACCCAGCACCGCCAGCACCGCGGCCAGCACCGGCAGCGAGAACTCCCAGCCGAAGATCGCAAACATGCCGATCACCAGCACCACGTCGTGTAGATTGGCGACGATGGCGGCGACCGAGAATTTCCACTCAAAGCGGAAGGCGAGGTAGATCATGATGCCGATCACCACCACCACCAGCGCCACCGCCCCGTCGTGGGCCAGTTCTTCGCCGACCGCGGGGCCGACCACCTCGACCCGCCGCAGCTCGGCCGACGCATCCTGCGCCTTCAACGTGGCCATCACCCGCTCGGCCTGCTGGCCGGACTCGAAGCCCTCCGCCGTCGGCAGCCGGATCAGCACGTCGCGTGAGGTGCCGAAGTTCTGCACCTGGAACTCGCCCCAGCCCTTGGCCTCGATGGCGCCGCGGATCTTCTCCAGGTCGGCCGGCTGCGCGTAGCTCACCTCCATCACCGTGCCGCCGGTGAACTCGACCGACAGATTCAGCCCGCGGAAGGCGAGAAAGGCGACCGCCACCAGGAACGAGATCACCGAGATCGCGTTCAGGATCAGCGAATACCGCATGAACGGAATCGTGCGGCGGATGCGGAAAAATTCCATGGCTCCTCACATTGCGCGCGCTTCGCGGCGCGCGCCCGACCTTTTCCCCTCCTCCGCCTGCGGGGGAGGGGGAAGGGGTCGGGGGACGAACACGGCAGATCGCCGCCCCCACCCTGACCCTCCCGCGCCAGCAGGAGGGAACTCAAACCCTACTTGACCGGCACCGACGCCTTGTCCGTGCCCGGGCGCCAGACCTGCCCGATCGAAATCTTGGTCAACCGGTGGCGGTAGCCGTACACGAGATTGACCAGCGCGCGCGACACGAACACTGCGCTGAAGATCGAGGTCAAGATGCCCAGGCAATGCACCACGGCAAAGCCCCGCACCGGCCCGCTGCCGAAGAGCAGCAGCGCCACACCGGCGATCAGCGTCGTGACGTTGGAGTCGAGAATCGTCGCAAAGGCCTTGTCGTAGCCCTCGGAGATCGCCTGCTGCGGGCTGCGGCCATTGCGCAGTTCTTCGCGCACGCGTTCGTTGATCAGCACGTTGGCATCGATCGCCATGCCGAGGGTCAGCGCGATGGCCGCAATGCCGGGCAGCGTCAGTGTGGCCTGCAGCAGCGACAGCAGTCCGATCAGCAGCATCACGTTGGCCGACAGCGCCACGACTGAGATCAGCCCGAAGACGCCGTAGTACAGGATCATGAACACGGCGATCGCCAGGAAGCCGTACAGCGTGGAGTTGAAGCCGCGCTCGATGTTGTCGGCACCGAGCGACGGGCCGATGGTGCGCTCTTCGATGATCTCCATCGGCGCGGCAAGCGAGCCCGCTCGCAGCAGCAGCGCTGTGTCGCTCGCCTCCTGCGTGGTCATCTGGCCGGTGATCTGGAAGCGGGCGCCGAGTTCGGAGCGGATCACCGGTGCGGTCACCACCTCGCCCTTGCCCTTCTCGAAGAGCAGGATCGCCATGCGCTTGCCCACGTTCTCGCGCGACACGTCGCGGATGATCCGCGCGCCCTTGGCGTCCACGGTCAGGTGCACCGCCGGCTCCTGCGTCTGGGAGTCGAAGCCGGCCTGCGCGTCGGTCAGGTTGTCGCCGGTGACGATCACCTGCCGCTTGACCAGCAGCGGCTGCCCGTTGCGGTCGAGGAAGCGCTCGGTGCCGAACGGCACCGCACCGGCGCCGAGCGCGGCCAGCGCCTCGGCGCTGTCTTCGACCATGCGCATCTCCAGCGTTGCGGTACGGCCGAGCAGTTCCTTGGCCTTGGCCGTGTCCTGCACGCCCGGCAGTTGCACGACGATGCGGTTGGCACCCTGCTGCTGGATGGTCGGCTCGGCCACACCGAGCTCGTTGACGCGGTTGTGCAGCGTGCCGATGTTCTGCTTCAGCGCGTACTCCTGCACCTGCTGCACCGCCGAAGGCGCCAGCGTGGCAATCAGCAGCAGATCGCTGCCGGCGCCGTCCTCGCGCAGTTGCAGCTCGCGGTTGGCGTCGCGGATCGCACCGCTGGCGCGTTCGCGCGTCTCGGCGTCGCGAAAGCGGATCTCGATCTGCGCGCCGTTGCGGGTGATGCCACCGTGGCGGACATTCTTCTCGCGCAGCAGTGTGCGCAGGTCGCCGGCGACGGATTCGACGCGCTTTTCGATTGCGGCCTTCATGTCCACTTCCAGCAGGAAGTAGACGCCGCCGCGCAGGTCGAGGCCGAGGTACATTGGCAGCGCGCGCAAATTGGCCATCCAGCGCGGCGTGTTGGACACCAGGTTCAAGGCCACCACGTAGGTTGGGTCGGCCGGGTCGGGGTTGAGCGCGCGCTGCAGCGCGTCCTTGGCCTTGATCTGCGTGTCGGTGTCGGCAAAGCGCGCCCGCACCGTGGCGTTCAAGCCGAGCTGCTCGAAGAACACGCCTTGGGCTGCGATGTTCTCGGCCTTCAGAACGTCCTGCACGCGAGCCAGCGTGCCGGGGTCGATCTTGACCGTCGCCTTCTGCGACGACACCTGCACCGCCGGCGACTCGCCGAAAAAATTCGGCGCCGTGTACAGCGCGCCGAAAAAGAGCGCGACCGCGATGACCAGGTACTTCCAGAGGGCGTAGCGATTCATTGCGTGCTCAGATCGACTTCATCGTCCCCTTGGGCAGCAGCGTCTGAACGGCGGCGCGCTGCATGGAGATTTCCACCGGCTTGTTGTCCACGCTCGCCACATGCAGCGTCATGTACTGGTCGGTGAGGTCGGTGATCTTGCCGACGATGCCGCCGGCGGTCAGCACTTCGTCGCCTTTGTTGAGGCTTTCGACCAGCGCCTTTTGCTCTTTCTGGCGCTTGACCTGCGGGCGGATCAGCAGGAAGTAAAAGACCACGAACAGCACGACCATCATCAGGATCGGCATGAAGCTCTGCTCGGGGGCGGCGGCCGGCGCGGCCTGCGCGTAGGCGTTGGAAATGAAGAACATCGGGAGCGTCCTCGGAGCGGCTGAAGTGCCGCAGATGGTGTTGACCGCGCGGTTCCTCAAGGGCCGGAACCGTAGCTTTTGGAGGCGGCGGATTATAGCCAGCGAGGGCGTGCACAACGCGGGGGCAGGGTTAATCCGGCCCGCGTGCCCGCTCCTCGCGTACCTGCTGCGCAAAGCGGGCAAAGCCGCCGGCTTCGATCGCCGCCCGCGCCTGCCGCATCAGGTCGAGGTAATAGTGCAGGTTATGGATCGTGTTCAGCCGCGCGCTGACGATCTCGTTGACGCGCTGCAAGTGATGTAGGTAGCCGCGGGTGAAGTCGCGGCAGGTGACGCAGGCGCAGGTGGCGTCCAGCGGCCGCGTGTCGTCCTTATAGCGGGCATTGCGGATCTTTACGTCGCCAAAGCGCGTGAAGAGCCAGCCATTGCGCGCGTTGCGGGTGGGCAGCACGCAGTCGAACATGTCGATGCCGGCGGCAATGCCGTCCAACAGGTCTTCCGGCGTGCCCACGCCCATCAGGTAGCGCGGCTTGTCCGCCGGCAGCCGCGGCGCGGTGTGCGCCAGCACGCGCTGCATCTCGGCCTTGGGTTCGCCCACCGACAGCCCGCCGATCGCGTAGCCGGCAAAGCCGATGTCGGTGAGGCCCGCGGCCGACTCGTCGCGCAGGTCTTCGTACATCCCGCCCTGCACGATGCCGAAGAGCGCGTTGCGGTTGCCCAGGCGGTCGAACTCCGCGCGCGAGCGCCGCGCCCAACGAAGCGACAGCCGCATCGAGTCGGCCGCCTCGCGGTGCGTCGCCGGCCGGCCGTCGATCTCGTACGGCGTGCACTCGTCGAAGATCATCGCGATGTCGGAGTCGAGCACGGTCTGGATGCGCATCGACTCCTCCGGTGTCAGCAGCAACCGGTCGCCGTTGACGGGAGAGGCGAAGCGCACGCCTTCTTCACTGAGCTTGCGCAGCGCGCCGAGAGAAAACACCTGAAAGCCGCCCGAGTCGGTGAGGATCGGCCGCGTCCAGCCCATGAAGCGGTGCAGCCCGGCGTGCTTGCCGATGACGTCCAACCCCGGCCGCAACCATAGGTGGAAGGTGTTGCCGAGCACGATCTGCGCACCGAGCGCTTCCAACTCCGCCGGCAGCATCGCCTTGACCGTGCCATAGGTGCCCACCGGCATGAAGATCGGCGTCTCCACCGTACCATGCGCCAGATGCAGCCGGCCGCGCCGCGCGGCGCCGTCGGTGGCGAGACGCTCGAAGCTCATGCTCATGGCGCGCGCTCCAGCAGCATTGCGTCGCCGTAGCTGAAGAAGCGGTAACGCTGCGCCACCGCGTGCGCGTAGGCGCTGCGGATGCGCTCGATGCCGGCAAAGGCGGAGGCCAGCATCAGCAACGTAGAGCGCGGCAGGTGGAAGTTGGTGATTAAGCGGTCGACCGCACGGAAGCGATAGCCCGGCGTGATGAAGAGCGCCGTGTCTCGGCTGCCAGCGGCGACGCTGCCGTCCTCGCGCGCGGCGGACTCCAGCGCACGCAGGCTGGTGGTGCCCACCGCGACGACGCGACCGCCGCCCGCGCGCGTGGCGGCGACGGCGTCGGCGGTCGCGGGCGGAAGCTCGTACCACTCGCTGTGCATCGTGTGGTCGCGGATGCGCTCGACCCGCACCGGCTGAAAGGTGCCGGCGCCGACGTGCAGCGTCAGCGCGGCAGTGCGCACGCCGCGTTCGCGCAGCCGTGCCAGCAGTGTCTCCGTGAAATGCAGCCCGGCGGTGGGGGCCGCCACCGCACCGGGCTTGGCGGCGTAGACGGTCTGGTAGCGCTCGGCGTCCAGTGCGGTATCCGCATGCGCGATGTACGGCGGCAGTGGCACGTTGCCGTGCGCATCGAGCGTGGCGAGTACCTCGCGCTCGAACTCCAGCTCGAAGAAGTCGTCCTGCCGGCCGCGCACGGTGGCCGTAGCATGCGCGCCATCCTCGCCGAAGACAAACACCTGCCCGACTCGTGGCGTGTGGCTGGTGCGCACCAGCGCCAGCGCGCGCGTGGGCGCGACGATGCGCTCGACCAGCACTTCGACGCGCCCGCCGGAGGGCTTGCGCCCCAGCAGCCGCGCGCGGATCACCCGCGTGTCGTTGAACACCAGCACGTCGCCGGGGGTGAGCAGCCGCTCGATATCGGTGAAGACCAGGTCGCTCAGCCGATCCGGCGCGACGTGCAGCAGCCGGCTCGCCGACCGCGCGGGCAGCGGCTGCTGCGCGATCAGTTCCGGCGGGAGGCTGTAGTCGAAGTCGGAGAGGGTGAGATCGGCGTCCACGGCTGTACCGGCCATGAATCGAAAAGAGGTGGTGCCGGGAGCGAGAATCGAACTCGCACGGTATTGCTACCGCGGGATTTTGAGTCCCGTGCGTCTACCAGTTCCGCCATCCCGGCACGGGAACCGCCCGCGGAGCTGCTGCGCGCCCCGATGCTGCCCTTGCGGTGCTCGCCGTACAAATCCGTACGGCTGCGCGCCTCAGGCCAGCCTCGGGCCGCTCGCTACGCTCCGCGGGCGATTCGCGAAACGGACGCGATTATCGCCGAATGACAAATTCGTGTCGCGTCTGAGGTTTCGCCGACACATCCCGACGCTAACCGGGCAGGTCTTCGCCTCTCGAGCTTTCCGCCCTGTACCGAAAGAAGAGGGCGACACCCGCGACGATCATTGCCACGAAGAATGCAACTGAAACAACAAACTGGATCAGCGACCAGCGTCCGAAATACTCTCGATCAGCGCCGGGAAACGAACCCAACCACGCGGTTTGAATGAACCACATTGCGAAGTAGATTCCTGCAAGTCCGGAGCAGACGACTGCGGCCCAAAGTTTGCGTACAGACCAAGTCGTCATTGGAGGCTGCGGGGCGGTTAGATCTCAAGGTTGTCGATCAACCGCGTCGTCCCCAGCTTGGCCGCGGCCAGCACCACCAGCGGCAGGCGGGCGACGACTTCGTCGTGGGTCGGCGCCTTGAGGTCGCGCTGACGGCGAACGGACAGGTAATCGACCTTCCAGCCGGCGGCGGTGAGTTCGCGCTGCGCGTCGTGCTCGATGCGCGCCACGTCGGCCTCGCCGCGGTGCAGGCGCTCGCGCACCTGTTGCAGCAGGCGGTACAGGCGCGGCGCCTCGCGCCGCTCGGCCTCGCTCAAGTAGCGATTGCGCGAGGACAACGCCAGCCCGTCGGCGTCGCGCACCGTCTCGTGCGGCACGATCTCGGTCGGCAGCGCGAACTGCCGGCACATGTTGCGCACGATCATCAACTGCTGGTAGTCCTTCTTGCCAAAGACCGCCACCCGCGGCTGCACGCAGGAAAAAAGCTTCAGCACCACGGTGGTCACGCCGACGAAGAAGCCGGGCCGGAACTCGCCTTCCAGAATGTCGCCCAGGTCCTGCGGCGGCTGCACGCGGTAGTTCTGCGGCTCGGGATACAGCTCCTGCTCGTTGGGCGCGAACAGCACGTACACCTTGTTCTGCGCTTGCAGCTTGGCGATGTCGTCAGCCAATGTGCGCGGGTACTTGTCGAAGTCCTCGTTGGGGCCGAACTGCAAGCGGTTGACGAAGATCGACGCCACCACCGGGTCGCCGTGCTGATGCGCCATCGCCATCAACGCCAGATGGCCGTCGTGCAGGTTGCCCATCGTCGGCACGAAGGCGATGCGCAACTGCCCGCGCAACTGGTCGCGCAGTTCTTCGACGGTGTGGACGACTTTCATTGCGGCGGGGGCGGGGCGATGAGGACGGCGGATTGTATCGGTCGATCGGCGGCGGCCCGCCTTTGACGGCGCCGGCCGCTTTCGGCATCATGATGCCCGCCGACTTGCTGTCATGATGCCATGCGAACCACCGTCACCATCGACCCCGACGTCGAAGTTCTGCTGCGCCGCGCGGTGCGCGACTCCGGCGCGCCCTTCAAGCAGGTGTTGAACGACGCCGTGCGCAACGGCCTGCGCGGCACGGCGCCGCGGGCGCCGAAGTCGTTCAAGTTGCCGGTGGCGCACATGGGCGCGGAACTCGTCGACCTGACCCAGGCCGGCGCACTGGCCGCCGAGTTCGAGGATCGGGCGCTGGCCACCCGCCTGCGCAAGCGGCGATGAAGCTGGCCGACGTCAACGTGCTGCTGTACGCCGCCAACGCGGACAGCCCGTCGCATGCGCGGGCCTATGCCTGGCTCGACCAGTCGCTCGCCGCGCCCGCCGGGGTGGCGTTTTCCTGGACGGCGCTGCTGGGTTTCGTCCGGCTGGCGACGCGCCCCGGCATCTTTCCGCGACCGCTGCCGGTGGCGACGGCGTTCGACTTCGTGCGCGCCTGGCTGTCGCATCCGCACGCGCGGATCGTCAATCCGGGGCGCCGGCATGCGGCCCTGCTGGAGCAACTGCTGCGCGCCACCGGCGCCGGAGGCAACCTGACCTCGGACGCGCACCTCGCGGCGCTGGCCATCGAGCACGGTGCGACGCTCACGTCCTTCGACCGCGACTTTGCGCGGTTTGAGGGGCTCGATTTCGAGCAGTTGCGGCCGTGACGTCGCTCAGTAGGCGTGCTCCGCCGCCGGAAACTCGCGCGCCTTGACCGCGGCCACGTAGGCCTCGACCGCCGCGCGGATGCTCGGCTGCCCGGCCATGAAGTTGCGCACGAAGCGCGGCTTGCGGCCTGGGAAGACGTCGAGCATGTCGTGCAGCACCAGCACCTGGCCGGCGCAGTCGGCGCCGGCACCGATGCCGATGGTCGGGATCGCCAGCGCCTGCGTCACGCGTGCGGCGAGCGCGGCGGGCACCAGTTCCAGCACCAGCAGGCTTGCGCCGGCCGCTTGCAGCGCCAGCGCGTCGGCCAGCAGCTTGTCGGCAGCGGCATCGTGGCGGCCCTGCACGCGATAGCCGCCCAGTTGGTGCACCGACTGCGGTGTCAGGCCCAGGTGCGCGCAGACGGGGAAGCCGCGCTCGACCAGACGCGCAATCGGCTCGGCGGCCCAAGCGCCACCTTCGATCTTGACCATCTGTGCGCCGGCGCGCATCAAGCTGCTGGCGTTCGCGTACACGGCGGCAGCGTCGGGCGGCATGCTGCCGGCCGGCATGTCGGCGACGATCCACGCGCGGCGCGCGCCTTGCGCCACGCAGCGCGTGTGGTAGGCCACATGCTCTACCGTCACGGGCAGCGTGGAGCGCTCACCCTGCACCACCATGCCGAGCGAATCGCCGATCAGCAGCACATCCACGCCGCAGTCGTCCAGCAGCGCGGCAAAGCTCGCGTCGTAGCAGGTGAGCATGGCGATCGGCTCGCCGCGCGCGCGCATCTCGTGCAGGCGCGGCAGCGTCACGGGCTTGCGCTCGGTGGCGGGCGGCGTGGCGGGGTGGCTGCTCATGGCGCGAGGTTGAAATACTCGCGGCACCCGCGCAGCCGTTCAATGCGGGAAATCAGCAGGTCGAGGTCCTCGTCGCGGTCGGCGGGGTTGAGTGCCTCGGTGTTGATGACCAGCACCGGCGCGCCGTCGTAGTCGTGAAAAAAGCGCAGGTAGCTGTCGGCCAGTTGGCGCAGGTAGGCGGTGCCGATCGCGTTTTCCATCGGCACGCCGCGCCGCTGCACGCGCTCGATCAGCACCTCGGGCGGCGCTTGCAGGTAGAGCACCAGATCGGGCGTCTGCGCCTGCGGCGCGACCTGGGCGAGGATCTGCTCGTACAGCCGCAGCTCGTCGTCGGCCAGCGTCAGCCGTGCGAAAAGCGCGTCCTTGTCCAGCAGGAAGTCGGCGATCACCGGGCCATGAAACAAGTCCGGCTGCCGCAGCTCCGCCAGTTGCTGCACGCGCTGGAACAGGAAGAACAACTGCGTCGGCAGCGCGTAGCGCTTGCGGTCGCGGTAGAAGCGTTCGAGAAAGGGGTTGTCCTGCGGCTGCTCCAGTAGCAACTGCGCGCCGCAGCGCTGCGCCAGCCGGCGCGCCAGCGTGGTCTTGCCGACACCGATCGGCCCTTCGATGGCGATGTAGCCGTAGCGCGCCGGCAGCATCGCGCGCCACCGTTCAGGCGTCGGCGCGCTCGGCGCGCTGATCGGCCACCACCGGCAGCAGATCGCGCGCGGGGCCGTGGCCGGGCAGCACGATCTGCGGGTCCAGGTCGAGCAGCGGCTTGAGGACGAACGCCCGCAGATGCATCCGCGGGTGCGGCAGCAGCAACGGCGCGCTCGCCATCGTCAGATTGCCGACCAGCAGCAGGTCGAGGTCGGCGGTGCGGGGGGCGGCTCGACGCAGGCCCTTGCGCTCCCGGCCAAGCAGCAGCTCGATGTCGAGCAGGTGCAGCAGCAGCGCGTATGGGTCGAGCGTAGTGTCGAGCGCCGCCACGCCGTTGAGAAAGTCCGGTCCCTCGACGTCGATCGGCGCGGTCGTGTAGTAGGGCGAGGCGGCGACGAAGCGGCAATGCCCCAGCGACCGCAGCGCCTCGATCGCGGCATCAAGCGAGGCACGGGTGTCGCCCTGGTTGGCGCCGAGTCCGACGTATGCGCGGCGAGGGGTCATGCAGGGCTTGCGTCCGAACCCGCGGCATGCCCACCCTGCCCGCCGCGCCGCCGCCGGCGTCGCCGCCCGCTCGCCGGTGCGTCGCTGCGCGCGGCGGCCAGCAGTTGCTGCCGTTCGTCTTCGTTGGCGTCGATGAAGCGCGTCCACCAGTCGCCGAGTTCGGCCGGCGCCTCCCCCGCCGCGCAGCGCAGCAGCAGGAAGTCGTAGGCCGCGCGCAGCCGCAGGTGGCCGAGCAGCCGGTGCGGCGCACTGCCTTGGCGGCGCTCGAAGCGCGGTTGCAGCATCCACAGCTCGCGCATGTCGGCGGTGTAGCGGCGTTGGATCGACAGCTTCTCCGTCTGCCGGCCCAGCACGTCGTCGATGGCGGCGTCGAGTGCTTCGATCCGGTGCTGGCCTTGCGCCTCGCGCGCGCGCCAGCCGACCAGTACCTCGTGCCACAGCAGCGTGGCGAACAAAAAACCCGGCGATACGGTCTTGCCCGCCTGCACCCGCTCGTCGGTGCGCGACAGCGCCAGCAGCACGAAGCGCTCGCCTTCCGGCTGCTCCAGGATCATGTCCAGCAGCGGCAGCAGCCCGTGATGCAAGCCTTCCGCCCGCAGCCGCATGATGCAGGCGACTGCGTGGCCGCTGGTCAAGAGCTTGAGCATCTCGTCGAACAGGCGCGCCGAGGGCACGTTTTCGATCAGATCCGCCATCGACGCGATCGGCGCGCGCGTGGCCTCGTCGATGGCAAAGCCCAGCTTGGCGGCAAAGCGCACCGCGCGCAGCATCCGCACCGGGTCTTCGCGGTAGCGCGCCGCCGGGTCGCCGATCATGCGGATGCGGCGGGCGCGGATGTCCTTCACGCCGTCGTGAAAGTCCAGCACGACCTCGTGCGTCGGGCCGTAGTACAGCGCGTTGACGGTGAAGTCGCGGCGCGTGGCGTCTTCCACCTGCGTGCCGAAGACGTTGTCGGCCAGCACCCGGCCATGCTCGTCGGTCACGGTGTCCACGCTCGCCAGCGCGCGGTAGGTGGACACCTCTATCCGCTCGGCGCCAAACATCACGTGCACCAGCCGGAAGCGCCGGCCGATGATGATCGCGCGGCGGAAATGCGCCTTGACCTGCTCCGGCGTGGCGTTGGTCGCCACGTCGAAGTCCTTGGGCCGCACGCCCAGCAGCAGGTCGCGCACCGCGCCGCCGACGATGTAGGCGTCATAGCCCGCCTTTTGCAGCGTCTCGCACACGCGCATCGCCGGGTGCGCGACCAGCGAGCGGTCGATCCCGTGCTGTTCGGCCGTCAGCCGCTTGGGCGCGCGCGGCTTGCTCGCGCGGCGCTTGCCGGTGAACAGCGTTTTGACCGACTCGACGAAGCGCTGGATCATGGCCTGTGGGCGAACCTGGCGCGCTGTGCGGCGCATCGCCGTCGGCGTTGCGTTCTTCCCTCACCCGGCCGCTC
>JAJTHJ010000166.1 GCA_021298875.1 Burkholderiales bacterium
AAGCCGACGTGGCTTTTGCCGGTCGCCACCGCGACCGGCCGCCCGCGCGCACGGAGCGCCGCCAACAACTCGCGCGCCCCGGCAAAGAGTTCCAGTGTCGCATCGGCGGCAAAGTAGTGATGCCGGTAGCGCAGCGAAAAGTCCTTCACCTGCTCAGGCCGCAGCTGCGGCACCGCACGCGCCAGCGCGTCCCGCAAACCGAGGCCGATCACGTGCGAGGCCTGCTCGTCGCTCGGTACCGGCAGGCCGAGGTCGGCGGCAGCGGCCTGGATCGAGCGGGTGATCGCGACCGTGGAGTCGATCAGCGTGCCGTCCCAGTCGAACACCACGAGGTCGAAGCGTTCAAGCATTTCTGAGCGCCTCGACAAACTGCCGGCACGCCGAGGGCAGCGGAGCTTCCAGCGCGAGGCTTTGTTCGGTAACCGGATGCCGCAACCGCACCGAATGCGCGTGCAGGAACATCCGCGGCAACCGCGGCCCGAACTCGCCGCGCGCCACGCGCTTGTTCAGGTCAAAGTCGCCGTACTTGTCGTCGCCGACGATCGGAAAACCCAGATGCGCCAGATGCACGCGGATCTGGTGCGTGCGACCTGTTTTCAGTTCCGCTTCCAGCAAACTGAACCCGCCGAGCCGCTCCTTGAGCGTGAACACCGTTCGCGCGAACTGCCCTTCGGTCTCGTCCACTGAGACGCGCCGTTCGCCCTCGCGCGTGACGAATTTGGTCAGCGGCGCCCGCACGTCCTGCCGCGCCGCCGTCCAGGCACCATGCACCAGCGCCAGGTAGCGCTTCTGCACGCGGCCTTCGCGCAGCGCGTCGTGTAGAGCCACCAACGCGCGGCGGGTCTTGGCGAGTAGCAGCACGCCGGAGGTTTCGCGGTCCAGCCGGTGCGCGAGTTCCAGAAACGGCTGCGCCGGCCGCGCCGCGCGCACCCGCTCAATCAAGCCGTGCGAAATGCCGCTGCCGCCATGCGCGGCCAGGCCGGCCGGCTTGTCCACGACGATCAGATGTTCGTCCTCGTACAGGATTGGCGGCATCTGCGCCGGCGCCGGCGCGGGAACTTCCTCGCGCTGGGCGATGCGCAGCGGCGGCACGCGCACCTCGTCGCTCTCTTCCAGCCGGCGGTCCACGGTGGCGCGCGCCTTGTTCACCCGTACCTCGCCGCTGCGGACGATCCGGTACACATGACTCTTGGGCACACCCTTGGCGAGCCGCAGCAGAAAGTTGTCCAGCCGCTGGCCGGCGGACTCCGCGCCCACCGCCAGATAAGTCACGCGGTCGGCCGCCACCGCCGGGCGGGCGACCGGGTCAGCCGCGGGGGATGCTTTGCCGCCGGAGTCCATCTTGCATACAATGCGTGCTCTGAACTTGGGCAGCGCTGTTAAAATGGTTGTTGAAGTTCGCGCCCCACGTGGGCGGGCGCCGATGGCGCAGCGGTCGAACCGATTGCTGCGCCGGCGCTGCGAGTGGAAACGATTGTAGCGGCGCACTTTTTCGCAGCCGCGCACGGTTCCAAAAGACGGCGGGCGCCTGGCGCCGGCCTCAAGAGGGACGGCGGACTGCGCGAGCGCAAGCCGCCGTCGAAGCAGTTTATGAACACGGGTCGCGCCGCCTTCGGGTGTGGCCGGCCCGGCCGGATCGGATCGAGGTCAAGCGGCGCCTGCCCCTGCCGGCGCCGCCGGTTAACAACGGCAGTGCGCCCGTCGCGTATGTCCCAACCCACCCCACTCTTCCCTCCGGCACCCGCGGGTGCCGGCGGAGCCGCACGCGCCTTGGGCGCGGGGCACGGGTCGGCGGGACGCACGGTCTAGCGCGCCCGCTGCCCGCCTCGCTTCGATTCGGCTTCAACGCCGGCCGTGTGCCGGCCAGGAGTGCCGAATGAAGCGAATGCTGTTCAACGCCACCCACGCGGAAGAACTGCGGGTGGCGATCGTCGATGGCCAGAAGCTGATCGACATCGATATCGAAACGGCCGGGCGCGAGCAGCGCAAGTCCAACATCTACAAGGGGGTCGTCACCCGGGTCGAGCCGAGCCTGGAGGCCTGCTTCGTCGACTACGGCGAGGAGCGGCACGGCTTTTTGCCCTTCAAAGAAATCTCCCGCCAGTTCTTCAAGCCCGGCGTGGACGTGGGCCGCGCGCGCATCCAAGAAGCGATCGCCGAAGGCCAGGAACTGATCGTCCAGGTCGAAAAGGAAGAACGCGGTAACAAGGGCGCGGCACTGACCACCTTTGTCTCGCTGGCCGGCCGCTATCTGGTGCTGATGCCCAACAACCCGCGTGGCGGCGGCGTGTCGCGGCGCGTGGAAGGCGAAGAACGCCAGGAACTGCGCGAAGCCATCGACGCGCTGGAACTGCCCGCCGGCATGAGCGTCATCGCGCGCACCGCCGGCATCGGCCGCTCGGTCGAAGAGCTGCAGTGGGACTTGAACTACCTGATGCAACTGTGGCGCGCCGTTGAAGACGCCTGCGCGCCGCTGTACCGCGACGCCGCCGGCAACACCACGCGCGAGGCGAGTACCGACGGCATCCGTAACAAGCGGCTGAACCCGGCGCCTTTTTTGGTGTTCGAGGAATCCAGCCTCGTGATCCGCGCGATCCGCGACTACTTCCACCCCTCGATCGGCGAGATCCTGATCGACACCGACGAAGTCGCCGAGCAGGCCCAGCAGTTCATGGCGCACGTGATGCCGGACATGGTGAGCCGGGTGAAGCGCTACCGCGACGATGTGCCGCTCTTTTCGCGCTTCCAGATCGAGCATCAGATCGAGACCGCGCATTCGCGCACCGTACCGCTGCCTTCGGGCGGCGCCATCGTGATCGACCACACCGAGGCGCTGGTTGCCATCGACGTGAACTCGGCGCGCTCCACCCGCGGCTCCGACATCGAAGAGACCGCCACCAAGACCAACCTCGAAGCCGCCGACGAAGCCGCGCGCCAGTTGCGCCTGCGCGACTTGGGCGGACTGATCGTGATCGACTTCATCGACATGGAGGAAGGCAAGAACCAGCGCGCCGTCGAGCAGCGGCTCAAGGAAGCGCTGCACTACGACCGCGCCCGCGTGCAGATGGGCAAGATTTCGCGCTTCGGCCTGATGGAACTGTCGCGCCAGCGGCTGCGCCCGGCACTGTCCGAGGGCTCACACGTCACCTGCCCGCGCTGCAACGGCGTAGGCGTGATCCGCGACACCGAAAGCTCCGCGCTGCACGTGCTGCGCATCCTGCAAGAAGAAGCAATGAAGGAGAACACCGCCGCCGTGCACGTACAGGTGCCGGTGGACGTGGCAACCTTCCTGCTCAACGAGAAGCGCGGCGACATCACCAAGATGGAAGCGCGGATGCGCATCTCGATCGTGTTGATCCCGAACAAGAACCTCGAGACGCCGCACTACAAGATCGAGCGGCTCAAGCACGACGACGAGCGGCTCGATCAGGCCAAGCTCAGTTTCGAGCGCGCCGAGTCGCCCGCCGCCGACATGCCGTACCTGCGCGCCGACGCGGAAGCGGAAAGAGCCAAGGCTAAGCAAGAGCCGGTCGTGCGTAGCATCGTCCCCGCC
>JAJTHJ010000190.1 GCA_021298875.1 Burkholderiales bacterium
CCGGACAAGTTCAACGGCCTGTCGGTGCTGCACGCGCTGGGCGCGGAGTCGATCGGCTCGCAGGCCACGGCCGCCGCCATGCCCGGCGTGCATGCCTACAAGAAGTACTTCTGGGTCAACATGGCCAAGGCCTTCACCGACGAGACCTATCCCAAGTTCGAGCCGCTGAAGACGACTTTCTCCGGGCAGAAAACGATCCGCCTGAAGTCCGGCGAGACGCTGACGCTGATCGAACTGAAGAACCCCGGCGTATCGAGCACGCAGACGGTCTTGCGGATCGACAGCACGGGCGACCTGATCGTCGGCGACCTGGTCCAGCACGGGGCGCACTTGTGGCTGGAGGGCGGCATCGTCGACGGCAAGCCGCGGCCGGGGATCTGAAAGCCTGGCACGCGGCGCTGGCCGAGCTGCCCGCGCTGGGCAAGGGCAAAGTCTACGGCGGACGCGGCGCGGTGGCGCCGGTCGGCGCCGCCGTGCAGCGAGGCAGTGCCTACCTGGTGCGCGCCGACGAGATCACCACCCGCTCCGTGCAGTCGGTGCCGAGCGCCGAACTGAAAGACCCGGCCAAGGCGCAGGCGCATTACGCCGCGCTGCAGAAGCAGTTCGAGGCGGCCTTCCCCGGCTACAGCTTGCCGTACCTGATCGGCTACGGCATCTACGGGCTGGTCGATAGCAAGGTGAAGTAAGCCGTCGCGCCCGCACACGGCCGGGCTGCGCCGAGAGCGCAGCCCGGCGGTGACGCGAGTTACTTCCCGCTCGGCACCTTCCCCACCACGCCCTGCACGTAGTAGTTCATCTGGCCCAGTTGCTCATCGGTCAGCGACTGGCCGGCAGGGACGACTTCCTTGCCGTCGTTGGTCTTGATCGGCCCGGTAAACGGCTGGAACTTGCCCTCGACGATCTCCTGGCCCTTGGCGGTCACCATGTCGGCCACGTCCTTGGGCACCGACGGGTTGATCGCTTCCAGCTTGATCGCGCCGTCCTTCATGCCCATCCAGACCGAGCCGGTCGCCCACTTGCCGTCCAGTTGCTCCTGCGCCCGCTTGGTGTAGTACGCCCCCCAGTGGTGGGTCACCGCGCCCAGTTGCGCCTTGGGGCCGAACTTGCTCATGTCCGAGTGATAAGCCACGGCCATCTTGCCGGCTTCCTCGGCGGCGGCGACGACCGCGGTCGAGTCGGTGTGGTGCGTGACCACGTCTGCGCCCTGCTGCTTGAGCAGGGTGTTGGCGGCGTCGCGCTCCTTGCCGGGGTCGTACCAGCTATTGACCCAAATCACCCGCACCTGCGCCTTGGGGTTGACGCTACGCGCGCCCAGCGTGAAGGCGTTGATCCCTTGCAGCACTTCGGGGATCGGGAAGGCCGCCACGTAGCCCAGCGTGTTGCTCTTGGTCATCTTGCCGGCCAGCATGCCCGCGAGATATCGGCCTTCGTAGAAGCGCACGTTGTAGTTGGCCATGTTCGGCGCCGTCTTGTAGCCAGTGGCGTGCTCGAAGTGCGTCTGCGGGAATTCTTCTGCGACCTTCAGGGTCGGGTTCATGAAGCCGAACGAGGTGGTGAAGATCAGCTTGTGGCCGGTGCTGGCGAGGTCGCGGATCACGCGCTCGGCGTCCGCGCCTTCGGGCACTTTCTCGACGAAGCTGCTGGTCACCTTGTCGCCCAGCGCCTTTTCCATCTCCAAGCGGCCGGCGTTGTGCTGCGAGGTCCAGCCGGCGTCGCCGACCGGGCTGACGTAGACGAAGCCGACCTTCAGCGGCTCGACTTTCTTCGGTTCTTCTTTCTTGGCCTCGGCCTTCGGCGCGGGCGGCGGCTCTTGTTTGCCGCAGGCGACGGCGAAGAGGGCCATACCGGCAGCGAGGCCGGCACGGATGAAGACTTTGCGTGTTGTCATGGAGGGACCCCCGGGTGGAAAAGTGCGGGATTCTAGGTCGCAGACGCGCACTTGCCGGTGCGCGTTTACCCGAGGCAGCGCGAGAAAGGCTTGGCTACGGCGCCGCGATCCGCAGCTTGGCGCTCACCGTCAACTGCTGCACGCTGGTGCCGGCGTCGAGCGCCGGTGCGGGTACGGCGTCGGCCGCGGCGGCGGCACGCGCCGAGAACGGCGCGGGCGGGCGGTGGCCGGACTCGGGGCCAAAGCTCAACTCCTCCAAACGCATCCTCTCGGGCGCGACCTTGAGCGCCTCAGCCACGACGGCGGCGCGGGCATTCAACTTGTCCACCGCGCGGCGGATCAGCTCGGCTTGCGTCGCCTGCTGCGTCTTGCGCGAGATGCGGAAGTCGATGCCGGCGAGCGTCATCGCTTGCTGCCCCTGCGCCACGGTCTGCGGCAGCTTCGCGAGGTCGCTTGTGCGCAGTTGCACGGTCTGCCCCACCCGCCAGCCGGTGATGCTGCGTCCACCGTCGCGACCTTAGACCGGGAGGGACGAGTAGCCGGCGGTTTCGATCTGCGCGGACGGGTCGGCCTTTTTCAGCGCCGCTACGCCCGCCGCAGCGCGCTGATTGACCTGCGCCTGTGCGCGCCGGGCGTCGGCGTCCTGCGCCTCGACCGCGAAAGTGGCGATCGCCTTGTCGTTGGCGAGCTCCAGTTCGGCGCTGGCGGTCAACAGGACAACGGCATTGTCCGGGCGCGGGGCCGGCTGCGCCGCTGCGCCGACCCAGGCCAGCGCAGCGGCAACGAAAAGCGCCGCACGCCGCATCAGTTCTTCGACCGATCCACCAGCCGGTTTGCCTTGATCCACGGCATCATCGCGCGCAGCTTTTCGCCAACCTGCTCGATCGGGTGCTCGACCATCAGACGGCGGCGGGCAAGCAGTGTGGGCGCGCCGGCGCGGTTTTCGAGGATGAAGCTCTTGGCGTACTCGCCGGTCTGGATGCGCTTGAGCGCGCGCTTCATGGCGGCCTTGCTTTCGGCGTTGGTGCAGATCGAGTGTTTCATGTCCGGCGAAATCGCCTACGTAGATCAATTCGACGATCAGCTTACTCAGCAGTCAGAAATATAGGAGACAGACGGGTGTCGGAAGAACGAGCGGACGAGAGGGGCATCGTCGGCGATTGCTTGGAGTTGCGCATGGATGCGCGGCTGGAGTTTTTAGCCGGTGCGCAGCGGCGAACGGGCCACGCCCGTGCGTTTGGCATGGCTCCAGACCAGTTCGTCGGGATTCAGGTCGGGCGCGTAGCCCGGCAGGAAGTGCAGCGTGAGCCGGCCCGCCGTGCCCGCCACGTAGCGCTTGACCACGGCCTTCTTGTGCGCCGGCAGCCCATCGACGACCAGATGCACCGGCTTCTTGCGCCGATACATCATCCGCCGCAGCAGATCGACGAACAGTTCTCCGGTCAGGGCGCCCGGGTAGGTCGTGAACCAGAAGGCGCCCTTGGCGCTCACCGCCGAGGCAGCGCTGACGGTCTGGCGCTGGCCGGGGCGCTGCACCACGGGGGTCTGCCCGCGCCGGTCCCAGGTCTTGCCGTGCACGGCGTCGGCCCGAAAGCCCGACTCGTCCCAGAACAGCACCTCGGCGCCGGTGGCACGGGTTTGGGCCGCGAGCGCGGGGAACGTCTCGCTCTTCCAGCGCTCGACCGCCACCGGATCGCGCTGATAGGCACGCTGCAACGGCTTTTGCGCCGTCAACCCCAATCGCGCCAGCAGCGCGCCGACCGAGGCCAGCGACAGCCGCACACCAAAACGCGACCCCACCAATTCCTGCACCACATGGCGCGTCCACAGGCCGAAGTCGAACCCGTACTGCGCCGGACTCTTGCCGTTGACCCAGCGAAACACCTGCCGCTCCTGCGCCGCGCTGAGCGCGCGCGGCCGCCCGATGCCGCGGGTCGAACGCAACGCCCGCAGACCGCGACCGCGCCCACGGGCGAGCGCCCGAACCTTGTAGGCCCACGACCGATGCAGGCCCAGCGACGCCGCCACGCGCGCCGGGTGCTCGCCCTCGTTCATGCGTTGCACCGCCAGCACCCGCATCTGCTCCAGGGTGTTGTGGGCCAGTGTCCGTCCGTCTCGTTTCATCCATCCCTTGAACGACGCCCGCCAGCAAAGTTCCGCAACTTGTCCGCTAAATTACTAACTAGTGAGGAAACCCATGCGGGCGCCGGTCAATCGATGCGTCAGGGTCGAGGCACAGGAGTCCGAACGAGAATCAACGATCCCAAAGCAGGCGGTTTCGGCCGCGACACTCGCTCGACCACGAACGGCTGGGCACCGGTCAGTCCGCGCGGCACGCTGGACCGCGACGTCGACGGCGCACGACGTTGCCAGACCAAAACCGGGATAGAGGCTCCCGACGCCGTCTCGGCCGACCGCCGCAGCACAGCGGTCTCGCGGTGGGCAGACGCTATTCCATGCACGCATAATAACGGTATGACCCCCGAACGTCGGCGCAATCTGGCCGCCCCGCCCGTGCCGACAAGGACGCGGCGTCGGGCGGAAGAAGTCGGTGCCTGCGCTCCGGCCCACATCGAGCTTCGCGCAGTTCCGCAGGCTGCGCCATGAGTCCAAAGAAAATCGGCCGATACGACATCCTTGGCGTCCTTGGCAAAGGCGCCATGGGGATCGTCTACGAAGGGCACGATCCGAACATCGACCGCCCGGTTGCACTGAAGACCATCCTCGTCCAGCACCTCTCCGACGAACTGGCGAACGAGTTCGAGACGCGCTTCCGCTCGGAAGCCCGCGCGGCGGGACGCTTGCAACACCCCAATATCGTCGGCGTCTACGACGCCGGTCGCGACGCCGGCCTGGCGTATCTGGTGATGGAACTCGTCCGCGGCGACGATCTGAAGAAACGCCTCGACCGCGGGGAGCACTTCAACTTCGACCGGATCATGGGGATCATGCGCGAGTTGCTGCAGGCGCTGGATTTCGCGCATGCGAAGGGCATCGTGCACCGCGACATCAAGCCCGGCAACGTGATCATCGACAACGCCGGACACGTCAAGCTGATGGACTTTGGCGTTGCGCGCATCGCCGACTCGGGCGAAGCCACTCGCGCGTTCGGCTCCATGGTCGGTACCCTGAAGTACATGGCGCCGGAGCAGATCCGCGGCTATACGGTCGATCATCGGGCCGACCTATTCGCCGCCGGGGTGGTGCTGTACCAGTTGCTCACCGGCCGCCGCCCGTTCGACGGCCCCAGCGAGTTCGACATCACCAACGCGATCGTCAACCTCGATCCCACGCCGCCGAGCGCGGTCAACCGCTCGTTGCCGATCGCACTCGACACCGTCATGATGAGGGCGTTGGCGAAGAACCGGGACGAGCGCTTCGCTTCGGCGCGCGACTTCGCCGCAGCGCTACGCGCCGTCGCGCAAGCAGCGCCCGGCGCGTCCGTAGCGGCGGCGCGCGGGCCGGCGGGGCAAGCGGGTACCGCAACGAGTTACCCGCCCGCGACAGCGACACCCTCAGCCGCGGCGACGACCGGGGCGGTGCCGACCAAGGCCGAACCCACTGCGACGGCATCGGCGACCGCCGCAACGGCGATTTCGCAAGAACTCGAGCTCGTCTACTGGAAAGACGTCAAGGACACCGACGATCCCGAGGATCTCGTCGAGTTCCTCAAACAGTTCCCGTCGGGCGTCTACGCCAATCTTGCCCGTCGACGACTGCGCAAGCTCAGCACCCCGACGGGCGTGCGGGATGCCGAAGGCTCTACCGTGTCGCGCGCCGCGACCAAGGACAGCACTGGCGGAGATCCCTCCACGGTTGCCGAGCAGCCGATTGCGCCGCCAACGCCCTCCCAGAGTGCAACCCCGTCGCCGGACAGTGCGGAGGCTCCGGCGGCGGCCGCTATGGCAAGCACGGCGGCATTGAATCGGGCCGCAGAGGAGGCGGCGCGCAAACAGGTGGCGGCGGCCAGACTCGCCAACGAACGCGCGCGTCGCGAACGGGAATTGCAGGTCGCCATCGACCGCGAGCGCCAAGCGGAAGAGGAGCGGCGCGTTTCGGAAGCGAAGGTCCGCCTCGAAGAGGAAGCGCGACTCTCTGCCGAACGCAAGCGCAAGGAGGAGGAAGAGCGCCAGCGCATCGCCGCCGAGCAGGCCCGCCGTGAAGAGGAAGCCCGCCTCGCCGCCGAGCGCAAGCGCAAGGAGGACGAAGAGCGCAAGCGCCAGGAAGACGAAGAGCGCCAGCGCATCGCCGCCGAGCAAGCACGCCGCGAAGAAGAAGTCCGCCTCGCCGCCGAGCGCAAGCGCAAGGAGGACGAAGAGCGCCAGCGCATCGCCGCCGAGCAGGCGCGCCGCGAAGAGGAAGCCCGCCTCGCCGCCGAGCGCAAGCGCAAGGAAGACGAAGAACGTCAGCGCATCGCCGCTGAGCAAGCGCGCCGCGAGGAGGAAGCCCGCCTCGCCGCCGAACGCAAGCGCAAGGAAGACGAAGAACGTCAGCGCATCGCCGCTGAGCAGGCCAGCCGTGAAGAGGAAGCCCGCCTCGCCGCAGAGCGCAAGCGCAAGGAAGACGAAGAACGTCAGCGCATCGCCGCTGAGCAGGCCAGCCGTGAAGAGGAAGCC
>JAJTHJ010000240.1 GCA_021298875.1 Burkholderiales bacterium
AACAAGCGCACCGCCTGCTCCGCCGGCAGCGCCTCCACGCCCTTGAGCGCGCGATGCATCTGGCGGGTGCGGGTTTCGGCCTGCTCGATGCTGCGCGAGGCGGTTTCGAGCTGGCCCTTGACCTTCGCCAGTACGTCGCCAAACTTGCCGAACTCGGTCTTGACCGCGCCCAGCACCTGCCAGACCTCGGCGCTGCGCCGCTCCAGCGCAAGCGTGCGGAAGCCCATCTGCAAGGCGTTGAGCATCGCGTACAGCGTGGTCGGGCCGGCGATCACGATGCGCAGTTCGCGGTTGAGCCACTCGGTCAGGCCGGGGCGGCGCAGCACCTCGGCAAAGAGGCCCTCGGTCGGCAGGAAGAGAATCGCGAAGTCGGTGGTGTGTGGCGGCTCGATGTACTTGTCGCGGATCTTTTTGGCCTCGCCGCGGATGCGCGCCTCCAGCGCGCTGGCCGCTGCGTCGAAAGCGTCGCGGTCGGCCGCCTCGTGCGCGGCCAACAGGCGGTCGTAGTCCTCGGCCGGGAACTTGGCGTCGATCGGCAGCCAGACCGTGCCGCCGTCGGCATTGCCGGGCATGCGGATTGCGAACTCGACCCGCTCGCCCGAGTTGGGCCGGGTGGCGACGTTGGCCGCGTACTGATCCGCCGCCAGCACCTGCTCCAGCAGCGCGGCCAGTTGCACCTCGCCAAAGACGCCGCGCGTCTTGACGTTGCCGAGCACCTTCTTTAAATCGCCCACGCCCTGCGCCAGCGTCTGCATCTCACCCAGCCCGCGGTGCACCTGCTCCAGCCGCTCGGAGACGAGCCGGAAGCTCTCGCCCAGCCGCGCCTCCAGCGTGGCTTGCAGCTTCTCCTCGACGGTGGCGCGCATCTGCTCCAGCTTGGCTTCGTTGCCCTGCTGCATCTCGCGCAGCTGGGCGTTAAGGGTGCCGCGCACCTCGGCCAGGTTCAGCTGGATCGTGCGCGTCAGGTCGGCCAGTTGCTGCTGGAAGCCGGCACCGAAGTCGCGCAGCAGCACGGCGGACTCTTCGCGGTTGGCGCGGGCGTTGGCGTCCGCCCCTTCGGAAATCCGCGCCACCTGCTGGCCAAAGCTCGCCAGCTGCGCGGTCTGCGTGCTGCCCAGGCTCGCCACCTGCGCCAGCAGCGCGGTCTGCAACTCGGACAAGCGCGCGCCGGTTTCGACCCGCGTCTGGCTCGCCGCCTGCTCGACCGCCGCGCGCAGCTCGCGCTCCACGCGCTGCGCCTCGGCGCGGTCGGCGGCGCTGCGCCGCAGCAGCGCGACGAGCGCCAAGGTCAGCAGCGCACAGAGGCCGGCGAGGACGAGGGTTTCGGTCACGATGACGCCCATCTCAGAAGGTCGCATCGATCATAGGGGAAAGCCCGCCTAGCCCGCGCCGACGGCGATGCAGACAATCGCCGACCATCACAACGGCGTGCCAGACCAATGATCGGAGAGGAGACCGCCTTGAACCAGCCCACCCCCGTTTACGACCTGCAACCCTGGGTCGAACACTACGGCCCGAGCACCGCACGCGAGATCGCCCCGCTCGGTCACGCGCACCTGGCGGACCTGGTCCGCAGCGCGGCCCAGCGTTACGCCAAGCAGACGGCGTTTACCACCTGCATGCCCAACGGCATGCACGGCTCGCTCACCTACGCGCAGGTCGATATGTATTCCGACGCCTTTGCCGTCTACCTGCGCGAGGTGGTCGGCCTCAAGGCCGGCGCGCGGGTGGCGCTGCAAACGCCCAACTGCCTCGCCTATCCGGTGGTGGCCTTCGGCGTGTTCAAGGCCGGCTGCGTGCTGGTCAACACCAACCCGTTGTACACCGCCGAGGAGATGACGCACCAGTTTGCCGACAGCGGCGCCGAGGTGCTGGTGATCGTCGATCTCTTTGCCGACAAGCTGCCGCAAGTGCTGGCGGCCACCGGCATCCGCCGCGTGGTGGTGGCGGAGGTGACGCAGTTTTTCTCGCGCGTGCCGCGCGCGGTGATTCGCGCGGTGATGAAGGTCTGGAGCCGCGTGCTGCCGAAGATCGTGGTCGAGCACATACGGCTGGACTGGGCGCTGGCCGAAGGCGCGGTGGCGCGCACGCAAAAGGGCATCGACGTGGCCGCCTACACGCGCGGCGTCGGCTCCGACGCGCTGGCCGCGTTGCAGTACACCGGCGGCACCACGGGTGTCAGCAAAGGCGCGATGCTCACCCACGGCAACCTGCTCGACAACTGCGCGCAGGCCTGGGCGATGGGCCGCGCGCTGATCGACGAAGGGCGCGAGACGGTGCTGACCGCGCTGCCGCTCTATCACATCTTCGCCTTCCAGTTCAATTTGCTGTGCTTCTTTGCGGCCGGCGCGCGCAACGTGCTGGTGCCCAGCCCGCGGCCGATCGGCAACCTGCAACGCGCCTTCGACAACTACAAGATCACCTGGATGAGCGGGGTGAACACGCTCTTCAACGCGCTGCTCAACGAGGAGTGGTTCACCGCCTTCCCGCCCAAGCACCTGAAGGGCGCGGTGGCCGGCGGCGCGGCGCTGCAAAGTGCGGTGGCGCAGCGCTGGCAGCGCGTGACCGGCACGCGCATTGCCGAGGGCTATGGCCTGACCGAATGCTCGCCGGTGGTGTGCTTCAACCCGCTGGTCGGCACGCAGAAGCCCGACTCGATCGGCGTGCCGGTGCCGGGCACGCAGGTGCGGCTGGTGGACGACACCGGCCTGCCGGTGCCGCTGGGCGCAGCCGGCGAGTTGATCGTGCGCGGCCCGCAGGTGATGCAGGGCTACTGGAACCGGCCGGCCGAGACCGCCGGCGTGCTGCGCGACGGCTGGCTCTATACCGGCGACGTGGCGGTGATGGATGCCGATGGCTACTTCCGCATCGTCGACCGCAAGAAGGACATGATTCTGGTGTCCGGCTTCAACGTGTACCCGAACGAAGTCGAAGAGGTGATCGCCCGCATGGAGCAAGTGCTGGAGGTCGCGGTGATCGGCACGCCGGACGCCAAGAGCGGCGAGGCGGTGCGCGCCTACGTGGTTGCGCAGGACCCGGCGCTGACCGCCGAGCAGGTGCGCGCGCATTGCCGCAAATACCTGACCGACTACAAGGTACCGCGCAACGTGGAGTTCCGCACTGAACTGCCGAAGACGCCGATCGGCAAAATTTTGCGCAAGAACTTGAAGGCGGAGGCGGCGGGGCGGGCCGGCTGACGGCGCGCATCGATCGATCTGCCGCAGTGAACCTCTACCTCACCGAACCCATCGCTCACCCATAGTCGCGAGCCTTCCCTCACCCGGCGCTGCGCGCCACCGTCTCCCGGGGGGAGAGGGTTGACAAAGCCCCTCTCCCCCCGGGAGAGGGGTTGGGGTGAGGGAAGACCATCGCAACCCGCCGAGCCGCACCGACAATCGCACTGAAGGCCACCCCGCCATGCTCACCGAAACCGAAACCAAACTGCTCGGCATCATGATGATGGTCATCATGCTGGGCATGGGCGCCTCGCTCACCTTCAAGGACTTCCGCATCGCGCTGCGCAAACCGCAGGGGATCGGCGTCGGGCTGCTCGCCCAGTACGGCGTGATGCCCTTTCTCGGCTACCTGCTGGCCGTGGCGCTCGACTTCCCGCCGGCGCTGGCGATCGGCCTGATCCTGATGGGCTGCATGCCCGGCGGCACGACCTCCAACATCTTCACCTACTTCAGCAAGGGCACGCTCGCGCTGTCGATCATGATGACGATCGCCTCCACGCTGGTCGCGGTGGTCATGGTGCCGCTACTGCTGGAGTTCTACTCGGCGCTGCGCAATCTGCCGGCCGAGTACTCGGTGCCGGCCGGCAACGTCGCGCAGGTGCTGGTGGTGCTGATCGTGCCGACCGTGATCGGCATGCTGTTGCGCAAGTGGAACCCCAACGTCGGCGCCACCATCGAACTGCTGGGCGGAGCGCTCGGCATCTTCGTGATCCTGTTCCTGATCCTGACCTGGGTGCCGCGCAACTACCAGTTACTCGGCAGCACGCCGGCCGGCGTGTACCTGGCTGCGATCGGCCTGGGCATCTTTGGCATGCTGCTCGGCTACTGGGCCGCGCGCGGGCTGCGCCAGGACCCGCGCCGCGCACGCACCATCGCGCTCGAAACCGGCATCCAGAACGGCCCACTCGGCGTGCTGATCGTGCTGCTGACCTTCCAGGGCGAGATGCAGCAGCAGGTGCTGCTGATCCCGGTGCTGTATTCGCTGTTCATCGTGCTCACCTCAAGCGCGGTGACGATCTGGTTCCGCCGGATCACCACGCGCGAGGAACTGGCGCGCGATAACGCCAAGGTGGCGCTGGCGGCAGCCTAGATTCGCCATCGCCCCGGCGCGGGCTAGGGCGCGGCGCCGCGGTTTGCCGGCGCCGCGGGCCTTCGCGGTCGGCGGGCCGTGGCGTGAACTCGCAAATCACAACGGCGGTGTACTCGATGCTCTTCGGGATGCGCCGGATACCGCCGCTATCATCGCCGCGTCACCCGCAGTCGAGACCGCCGCGATGGAACACCCGATCCAGTTGCAGATCGAGAAGCTGCCCGAAGGCGTCTACCTCGCCACCCGCGTCGAGTTGCGGAGCCTGCTGGTGCGGGGCCGCACGATCCAGGAGACCATCGAGATCGCCCGCGCCGGCCGCGACGCGCCGCCGCTGGCCCCGGCGGGCGAGTCGTTCGACGACCCGCTGGTCGTCGCGGCCTGGTGGGTCGGTTCGCCGGCTTCGGCTATCGGGAGAGCGTCGCGCGCCCGAGTGCCATCGGCCTGCGGTTTCACCGGCAGGCCGGCGGCGCTCACCAACACCGGTAACGGCGCACCGCAAAGCGATTTCTGATTCATGCCGCCCGCCTCGCCCTTCGCCGCGTACCTGCGCCAGATCGACAGCGCGCTGCGCGCCGGCAACGCCACGGAGCACACGCACCGCCCGGCGCTCAAAGAACTGATCGAAAGCCTCGGCAACGGCATCGTCGCCACCAACGAGCCGCAGCGGATCGAATGCGGGTCGCCGGACTACATCGTCACGCGCGGCAGCTCGCCCTTGGGCTATATCGAGGCCAAGGATGTCGGCGCCGATCTGGTGCGCATCGAGGAAGGCGAACAACTCGGCCGCTACCGCGCCAGCCTGCGCAACCTGATCCTTACCGACTACCTGGAGTTCCGCCTCTACCGCAACGGCGAACCGATGCTCGCCGCGCGGCTCGCCCGGCAGCAGCGCAACGGCGTACTCAAGAGCGATCCCGAAGGCGCGCACCAGGCCGAGCGGCTGTTCCAATGGTTTTTGCAGGCCGATGTCCCCAGCATCGACAGCCCGCGCGAACTGGCCGAGCGCATGGCGCGGGTGGCGCAGTTGCTGCGCGAGCTGATCCGCCAGGTCTTCGCGCACGAAGGCCGGCGCGGCGACCTGCACGGCCAGTACGAAGCCTTCCGCAAGGTGCTGCTGGCCGACCTTTCGGTCGAGCAGTTCGCCGACATGTACGCGCAGACCATCGCCTATGGGCTGTTTGCCGCGCGCTGCAACCACAGCGGCGCCGGCTTCACGCGCGAACATGCCGGACGCGAACTGCCGCGCACCAACCCATTTCTGCGCAAGCTCTTCAACACCATCGCCGGCGCCGATCTGGACGAGCGCGTGGCTTGGGCGGTCGACGATCTGGCCGACCTGCTGGCGCGCGCCGACATGGCCGCGATCCTCGCCGACTTCGGCCGCGCCACGCGGCAGGAAGACCCGGTGGTGCACTTCTACGAGACCTTTCTCGCCGCCTACGACCCGAAGCTGCGCGAAACGCGCGGCGTCTACTACACGCCGGAGCCGGTGGTGGGCTATATCGTCCGCTCGGTCGATGCCATCCTGAAGCGCGACTTCGGCATCGAAGACGGGCTGGCGGACAAGCGCAAGGTCCGCCTCACGCTGCCCACGCCGCATGGCGAGCGGGCGAGCAAGACCGTGGAGACGCATCGGGTGCAGATCCTCGATCCGGCGGTCGGCACCGGCACCTTTTTGCATGCGGTGGTGGCGCGCATCCGCGAGCGCTTTGCCGGTGCCGCCGGCCTGTGGCCCGGCTACGTCGCCGAGCATCTGCTCCCGCGGTTGTACGGCTTCGAACTGCTGATGGCGCCCTACGCGGTCGCGCACATGAAGCTCGGCCTGCAATTGCGCGACAGCGGCTACGACTTCGCCGCCGACGAGCGGCTGCGCGTGTTTCTGACCAACAGCCTCGAAGAAGCGCACGAGGCCGCCGGCCTGCCGCTCTTCGCGCAGTGGCTGGCCGACGAAGCGGCCGCCGCCGCGCAGGTCAAGCGCGAGGCGCCGATCATGGTCGTGCTCGGCAATCCGCCGTACTCGGGCCACAGCGCCAACAAGGGCGGCTGGATCGAGCACTTGATGGACGCTTACAAGCAAAGCGCCGAGTTGAAAAAGCCGGCGCAGGCCAAGTGGCTGTCCGACGACTACGTGAAGTTCATCCGCTTTGCGCAATGGCGCATCGAACGGACCGGCCACGGCGTGCTCGCCTTCATCACCAACCACGGCTGGCTGGACAACCCCACCTTCCTCGACATGCGCGCCAGCCTGATGGCGAGCTTCGACGCGCTATACCTGCTCGATCTGCACGGCAACAGCAAGAAGAAGGAAGCCGCGCCCGACGGTGGCAAGGACGAAAACGTGTTCGACATCCAGCAGGGAGTCGCGATCTGTCTGCTGGTCAAGCGCAAGCCCGGCGGCGCCGGGGCGACCGCCGTGCACCATGCCGATCTGTGGGGGCCGCGCGCCGCCAAGTACGAGTGGCTCGCCGCGCACGACGCCACCAGCACGCGCTGGCAGCGCTTCGCGCCCAAGGCGCCGCGGCGCCTGTTCGTACCGCAAGACGAAGACTTGCTGGCCGAGTACGAGCGCGGCTGGTCGCTGCCGGCGGCGATGGATCGCAACGGCGCGGCTGTGCCAGGGTTTGCAACACAGCACGATGACTTTGCGATTTCATATTCACGCAGCGAGGCGATCGAGAAAATCGCGCGCTTCATCTCCACGGCGGACGAGACGAAGGCCCGCGAGTTGTTCGATCTTTGCGCACAGAAGCAATGGAGCTACACGCGCGCAAAGGCGCAGCTCACTATCGCCGATGCGGAGCAGAAACTGATCGACGTCGACTATCGCCCTTTTGACAGACGCGTGACCGTCTACGACAGAAATGTGCTGACACATCGGCGTGAGCGGATTTCCGTTCACCTGCTCCACGACAACTTTGCCCTGGTGATCCCGAAAAACGCCGAGGCGATTGGCGCAGATCAATCAGAGTTTTTCTTTTGCGTAGCCAGGCCGACCGACTTGAACTTCTATCGACGTGGCGGAGCGTATCTCTTGCCGCTCTACGTCTATCCCGGCGAATCAGGGCGCACGGCGCTGTGGGAAAACTCCGCGAAGCAGCGGACTGCGAACTTCTCCCCCACGTTTCTCGCCGATCTCAAGTCGAAGATCGGCCCGCTGCCGATCACGCCCGAGGACGTGTTTGCCTACACCTACGCGCTGCTGTACGCGCCCGGCTACCGCCGGCGCTACGGCGCTTTTCTCAAGCGCGACTTTCCGCGCCTGCCGCTGACGGGCGATCCGGCGCTGTTCCGCAGGCTCGCCAAGCTCGGCCACCGCCTGATCGACCTGCACCTGCTGCGCGCGACCGGCCGGCGCGAGCCGGGCTATCCGGTGGCCGGCAACAACCGCGTCGATCGCGCCGAATACAAGGACGGCCGCGTCTATCTCAACGCCGAGCAATACTTCGACGGCGTGCCGCCCGCCGTGTGGGACTTCCACATCGGTGGCTACCAGGTCGCGCACAAGTGGCTGAAGGACCGCAAGGGCCGCCTGCTGACCTTCGACGAGTTACAGCACTACCGCCGCGTGGTCGCCGCACTCGACGAAACACTGGCCGTGCAAGCGCAGATCGACGCCGCCGTCCCCGGATGGCCGTTGGCGTAACGCTCGGCGCGACTGCTGCGGAGAACGCGCCGCCCAGCAAGGGTGGGACTGCGCCATCGTCGTTGAACCGCCGCGTTCGCGCCTGCGCGGGAACCGACAGCGACCGTCGGCTCACGCCTCGCGCAAGGTTGCCAACGGCGGCGTCTTCAGCACCCCGCGCAGGCCGACCCAGCCGCCGGCGAGCGCACACAGGGCGCCGCCGCCGATGCCGAGCACGAACACCCAGGGCGTGACCACGTAGTCGAACTCGAAGGCGTACTTGGCGAGCGCCCAGCCCACCGCCGAGGCGCCTACCGCGGCGAGCAGGCCGGCCAGCCCGCCCAGGCAAATCATCTCCGCCACCTGCACGCGCGACAGTTGCCGGCGCGACGCACCCAGCGCGCGCAGCAGGCCAGCTTCGCGCACCCGCTCGTCGCGGCTGCTGGCCAACGCCGCGTACAGCACCAGCACGCCGGCGGCGAGCGTGAACAGGAACAGGAACTCGACCGCCGCGATCACCTGATCGAGCACCGCCTGCACCTGGCGGAACACGGCGCTGGTGTCGATCACCGTCAGGTTGGGAAACTCGCGCACCAGGTCGGCGGTGAGCGCGGCGCGCTCCGGCGGCAGGTGGAACGCGGTGATGAAGCTCGCCGGCTGCTTGGCCAGCAGCGACGGCGGCATCACGACGAAGAAGTTGGCGCGCATGCTGTCCCAATCGACCTTGCGCAGGCTCGTCACCTGCGCGGTCACGCGGCTGCCGGCGATATCGAAGGTGAGTGTGTCGCCCAGCGCCACGCCAAGCGTCTTGGCGATGCCCTCTTCCATCGACAGTTCTTGCGCGCCGTCGGCATACCAGCGGCCGGCGACGATCGGGTTGTGGCTGGGCGGCTCGCTCATGTAAGACAGGTTGAACTCGCGCTCGACCAGCCGCTGCGCGCGGTCGCCGGAGAACATTTCGGGGGCAACGGGGCTGCCGTTCTTTTCGATCAGCCGGCCGCGGATCATCGGGTGCAACTCCGGCGCGGCGACCCCGCCCGCCTGCAAGCGCGCGCGCACGGCGTCCACCTGGTCGGGCTGGATGTTGATGACGAAGCGGTTGGGTGCGTCCGCCGGCGCCGCCTTGCGCCAGGCGTTGACGAGGTCGGTGCGCGTGACGGTGAGCAGCAGCAGCGCCATTAGCCCGACCGACAGCGACACCAGCTGCACGACGGCCGCAACCGGCCGCCGCTGCACGGCGGCCACCGCAAAGCGCCAGGTGATGCCCAGCCGCCCGGTCAGCGCGCGCAGCGGTGCCAGCAGCTTGAGCGTGGCCCAGGCGACGAGCGCGAACAGCAGCACGCCGCCCGCAAAACCGCCCGCGGTGACGGCGCCGATGGTGAGGTCG